>CALXXH010000001.1 GCA_944392635.1 uncultured Clostridia bacterium
CATACACATAATTCCATCTATCTTCTGGTGCTTTAAACCTTAAACTATATTCTATGTTTTCTATGTTAGCCTCTATTTCTCCATATTCTTCATTTTCTTTTAGAACATTTTTTATTTGTTCTAAGACCTTAAATATATCTCTCATCTTTCTTCCTCTACTTTCTATCCCATCTTAACTATTGTTATTTCAGGAATTGTTATTCTTTCTTTCTCAAAAATCCCCATATAATTACTATCATAGGCTCTTATGCTTTTATCTATATAAACAGGAATTTGTATTTGCCTTTTTTCTCTTACTTCCATAACTCCAACTGTATCTAATATTGTTTCTATCCATTTTATTAATTTTTGGTTTTGTTCCATTGTCTGGCTAGATATTTTTTCTAAATTATCTATTTGTTTACTCCAATTTCTTTCGTTTTTTATATATCCTTCAATTTCATTATTTAAGCTATATACTTCTCGTTCTAATTTTTTTACTTTTTTTCTGTTGAATATATCCATTATTCCTTCCTTCCTTTCTAATACCAGAATATTTTTTGATTTTTTTCTGGTATTTAATTAATAGTAGAACTTTCTTCTAGTCTATTTTTAAAATATTTTATATAACTTTCTATTTCTTCTTCATCTTCTTTATTTTGAATATATTTTCTCTTGTTGTCTTCTTTTATGTAATATCCTTTACTGTTTTTGTAAATTGCTTTTGGTCTTATTTGAATACTGTCAGTATCTTCACTTAATATTAAGACATCATCATTTTTATTAAACGTTCCCATTTCTAATAAATAACCAAGTGTAGCTGTCGCATTATATTCATCTATCTTTTCTTTTAATATAATTCTGTCTTTAGACATATAATGTGATTTTAATATTATAAATTTCATACTATTTATCCTCCAAATTTTTTTTAATCATCTAATTTTATAATTATATAGCGACTATTTCTTTTATATTTTTTTGTTATTGCTGTTCTTATTGTGTTTTCTGTAGTATCAAAATATTTTGCAATTTCTTTTACTTTATCAAAAATAGCTACGCACTGTTCGTTGTTTTTTAAATCATATATCGCATACATATTATTTATCCTCCAATAATTCTTTTAATGTATCTATTTTTAACAATATTTCTCCTGGTGTATATTCTTGTAGTTTTCCTTCCGTTGTTGCTTTTAACATTTTTCTTAATGTTTCTATTTTATCTTTTACTTTTTGTTTTAAAATATAGTTACTTCTTATTGCTTTTTTATTTACTACATCTATGTCATAAACAGATATTCCACCATCTATTAGCATATCTATTGTATTTATTAGATGCTCTCTATAATCTTGTTTTTGTTCTTCTTCCATTTTTACATCTCCTCATCTATTAATTCGTGTAATGAAACACATTCATTCTCTAAGTCTTGTATAGTTTCTTTTAATTGCCATATTTTATTTTCTTTATTTACTATTTCTTCTTCTAGTTCTTTTATTATTGCTTTATCTTGTTTTCGTTCTAATAAAATGTGCTCTAGTGCATTTATACAATCAATAGTCTTTTCATCATATCCTAAGTCATTGTAGAAAATTTTATGTTGTCCTTCATATATTAATATGTTTAAGTATCTTTCTAAATTATTTAATATCTTTACATCTTCTTCTATATTACTCATCTTCCCACCTCTAATCTATCTTCTATCGTTAAATTATTAAATATAATCTCGTAATCTAGCAACTGTAGATGCTGTTTGTCTATTATTTCTTTTGCATTATCTAATTCTATTTGCAAATTTATTATTTTATCTTCTTGCTCTAATATTGTTTTATTTCTGTATTCTATATTTGCAAATAAGAATATTGTTAGTAAAAAGAATATTATTAGTGCTATTATTAATTCTCTTATGTGTTTTTGCATTGTTTTCTCCTTTCTGCTTCTTGAGAAGCTTTTATAGTTTGATTTTCTCTCTTAATTTTCTAATTATTCTGCTAACATGTGGTTGAGAACAACCTGCTATTTTTGCTATCTTTTCTTGTTTGTATCCTTTTAAACTTAGTTCAAAAACTATTTTTTCTTGTTCTTTTAATTTGCTATTTCTTATTTGAGTTATATAATTTTCAATGTCTAGATTATTTTCTGATTTCTCTATGTAGTTGTTTTTGTCTGCTAAAACATCTTCTAATGTTATTTTTTCACCTATTTCTTGTTTTAAAGATATTGTATTATAATGTTTCTTTGTTGTTCTCAAATAGTAGTTTATTTCGTTAGATATTACTGTATAAGCATATGTACTAAATGCATGTCTATTATTAAATGTTAGTACTGCTTTCCATAATCCCATTAATGCAATTTGTTTTATATCTTCATATTCATTTGCATAATTTATTAAATATTTATTTGCTATTTTATATGCTATATTTATGTTTTTATTAAACATTTCCTCATTTGTCATAAACTACTCCTTGTAATTACTTTCAAATTTATATTTGTTTAAAATGTTGTTTGTTTTTGTGTAATCAAATATATCTTGTCTTTCTTCTATAATTTTGTCTTTATAAAATTCAATTTCTTGATTTATTTCTTTTATAAGCTCAGTATTTTCAAATTTTATTCCTTCAAATAATTGTTTTATAAAATATGGTTCTTCTAAATATCTAAAATTAAATCCTCTATAATTAAAATTGTCTTGTGGTTTTTCAACATTAACTTCTTCTATTAGGTTTTCTTTTAAGTAATCAAATATGTTTATTTCTTCTGATAGTAAGACTTGTATTAAATCTTTACTATCAGAATTGTAAAATGTTATATATGTATTTTCTTTATTACTTGCTATGCAAAAGTATGTAATTATATTATTTTTTCTTTCTTCCTTGATTATTTCTCTAGAATCAATTTTTAATACTTTAAATAAATTTTTAAATCTTTCTTTTTCGTTTATAATTTCTTCGTATTCTTTCTTTGTAATATATTCTTTCATTATTTTCCCCACATTTCTTCAAAGTTTGATTCGCTTTCTAGTTGATCTAAATCAATTTTATTTTCTTGTTCTTGAAGTTGTGCGTTACTTGCATTAAACTCTATATCTATATCTTTTTGTATATCATCTATATTAAATTCTTCAAATTCACCAAATTGGCTTTCATATTCTTTTACTGCTTTACTAAATCTGTTTTTTGATTTCATTGTTTCTAAATTGTTTTGTAAATTTCTTATTTCCTTTTCATATCTCTCTTTTGCCTCTTTGAATCTTTGAACTATTAATTCTTGTTTTTGACTTTGTTCTTTTAAAACTGTAATTCTTTGTTTGGTTGTATTTAATTCTTCAAATATCTGTTTAGCTCCGTCTTTATCGTTTTTCGTTTTACAGATATCAAAACACTTATTTAATTTCTTTTCATTTTCTTGATTTTTCTTTAATTCATTTTTATATGATTCTAAAGCTCCTTGTGCATTATAATAACTATCATTTAATTTTTTTAAAGCTTCTTTTTGTCTGTTTAATCCTTCTTCTATTTTTTCTATATTGTCTACCTTTACAAATTTATTAAATATCCTATCAAATACTATTTTTAATTTTGTTAATTTTTTCATTTTTCATCATTCTCCTTTTCTTTTTCTTTATTTAATTCTTCTACGAATCCACTTGTTATAATTCCAGTCGGAAGTGCTACAAATGCAATCCCTACTAAGCTAGAAATTATACTTATTAATCTTCCTATTTCTGTTTTAGGACAGATATCTCCATAGCCAACTGTCGTTAATACTGTCGTAGACCAGTATATTGCCTCAAAAAAGTTTTTAAAACTCTGATTTTCAAACTGAAACATTATTAAAGCTGATATGAATATAAATCCTGCAGTAAAACCACATACAACTTCTAATATTTTTTGTTTTTTTATGACTACATTCTTTATTATTTTAAATTTAGTAGAATATCTTAATGTTTTCGCAATTCTTAATATTCTAAATACACTAAATATTCTTAAAATGTATGAACTGTTAAATATTTCACTGAAACATGATAATATAACTACTAAATCAAATATAGCTGAAAGTGTAAATGGATATTTTATAAAACTAATCGTTCCTTTTTTCAATCTAAAATCTGCTGTTATCCACCTCAAAATATAATCAATTACAAATACAATTGTTGTTATAATTGTTAAACTATATGTGAAATTATTTTGTTGTTTAAATGTTAATGGAATTATACTTACCCAAACGCAAACTAATATTAATATGTCATACCATTCGTAATATGTTGTATCTTTCTCGATTATTTTAAATAACTTTTTTCTTACCATGACAACCATATAGCAAAACCTGCTATTCCTCCAATTATTGCTAATATAATTACTACAAATAATAACCAGTTATACCATTTCCAGCCATCATAAAACGGTTTGTTCGCTTCTTCCTCTGTCCTTGCTTCATCTAGGATTTGGTCTACTTCTTCTTTTGTATATCCTCTTTCTTCTAAAGCTTTTGCTACATCTTGTTCAGTTACTGTATCTTTATCAGAAAAAATTTGGTCCAGCATATAAAATTGGAATATACTATTAGTTAAAGAAATTCCTCTATCTGTACTATATGTCGTATAATATGTTGGATTGTTGTTAATTATTGTAGATTTGCCATTTGAATCTGTTTTCGGTTTTACTGTTTCATGATTTATTGTTGTTCTTCCAGAATTATTTTTTGTTGTTGTATAACTTTTTCCTGATGAGCTACTTTTTGTTGTGCTTGATTTTGGAGTGCTAGACTTTACTGAACTACTTGTGCTACTTTTAGCAGAGCTTTTAGGTGTGCTAGACTTCACACTACTATGTGAACTTCCGCTTCTTCCTCCGCTTGAATGTGCTCTTGCATATGTTAATGAGCTTCCTGATATTACTATCATTATTAAAATTACTATACTAATTATTTTTTGTAATTTGTTTCTTTTCATTTTTATCCTCCTATTTTTCTATCTTTTAAAATTCTTGGTTCGTATTTTCTGTTTTCTTGTCTTTTTTGCAATTTGTATAATTCTTTTATTAATATTTTTATTTCATTCGTTATAAATTTGTTGTTGTATTTATCTGTAAAATTCTTTATTAGTTTTACTCTTTCAATGTCATTTTTTATTGTTCTTCTTTCTTTTCTTACTCTCTTTAAATCTATTGCTACTTTTGTTATTTCTACTGCATTTAAATTGTTTAATTCTAATTCGTGTAATAAATCTTGTTGTTCTGCTTCTTTATTTGCTAATTCTTGTAATAAATTGCTGTGTTCTGCTTCTACTTCCTCAAAAAATGATTTCATTATCTTTAATATTTCTTCTGGTGTTAATTCCATTTTTTATCACTCTCAATCTATGTGTGGTATATGATTATAATTTTGTTCTTCTAGTTCTATTTGCTCTGCTTTCTTTAAATATGCTATATATTTACGCATTTGCTTTTTTAATTGTTTTGTTCTTGATTTGCATTCATTAAGACTATGTTCTACTTGTTTTATTTCCTCTTCTCTTTCTTTTTTCGACATACTTCTTAATTCTCTTGCTAATCTATAACCGCTTCTTTGACTGCTATATATTACTACTCTTTTCTTTTTCAATTCACTTATTTCTCTTCTAACTGCTCTATCTGATAATCCTGTTTTTTCTACTAACTCTTTTCTTGTTGTATATTTAGTAGCACTTAGATAATTTTCAATATTTATATCTTTCATATTCTTTTTTCTCCTTTGATTTAATGTGTTCTTATATCTTGTGTATATACTGCTTGTCCTTTTATAATTTTTATTAGTATTTGACATCTTTCTATGTCATTTGCTTTTCTTATATCTTCTTCATTTATTACTTTTTTCATATGATTTACCTCTCTAAATTTATAAATTCACTGTTTATTTTGTTAAACTTTAGTCTACTTTTACCTATATTTCCTGCCCTTTGTTTTTGTAAGTCTACTGTTACTATATTGTTTTCTACATCTTCTTGATATAAAAAGATTACATTGTCAGCATCTTGCTCTATTGATCCACTTTCTCTAATATCAGCTAATGTTGGTTCGTTCTTTGTTGCATTTCTATTTAACTGGCAAAGTGCAATTATTGGTATTTCTAATTCTAAGCTTAACAATTTTAATGTTCTTGATATATCTGCTACTTCTTGTTCTCTACTTTTAAAATTTTCTAAATTTTTAACTAATTGAAGGTAGTCTATGATTAGCAAATCTAGTTTTCCTTTGTTTTTTAATTTCCTTACCTCTATTTCTATTTGTTGTATAGAATTTAATTTTGTATATAGCAACAAAGGTAAATCACTAATCTCTCCACATTTAATATAAATTTTATCTAGTTCTTCTCCTGTTAGTTCTCCATTTCTAATTTTTCTAGAGTTTACTCTTGCTTTTCTTGATAGAATTTTTTGTATTATCTGTTCTTCTGACATTTCTAAACTAACAAATGCTACACTTTTGTTATAACTTGCTATTCTTTCTGCAATCTGTAGTACAAATGTTGTTTTTCCAACTCCTGGTCTTGCTCCAATTATTGTTAATTCTCCTTTGTGAAGTCCATCTGTCAAGCTATCTAAATCAAAAAATCCTGTGTAATAAGACAAATCGTTTTTTCTTGCCATGTTTTTTTCGATTAAGTCTGTTGTTCTTGCTATTAGATTTACAAAGTTTTCATTTTTTTGTGTTTGCATTTCTATTTTTTGCAATTTAGATATTACTTTTTCTATGTATAAATCTGTATTTTCTGCTTCTTTTATTTCTTTTTCTATCTCTTTTGCAACTAGAAATGTTTCTCTTTTCTTAGTTAATTCTTTTATAGCTTTATATGTCCCTTCTGTTGTACTGCCTATTGTGTATGCTCCTAGATTTGATAGATAGTTTATAATGTCTTTTTCTTTTTCTAGAATATTTGCTATGTTTATAATGCTTATTTCTTTTTTCTCTATTTTTAATTTGTTTATAGCTTTTATTATGTTTTTGTTTGTAATATTTACGAAATCATTTTCTGTTAAATTAACTTCTCCGTTTTCAAAAATTATGAAGTATAACATTGCTTTTTCTAGTTCTTCGTTATACATATCTTTTTCCTCCGCTACTCATTTTTTGTTTATATTCTTCTTCTGTCATTTTCACTTCTTTGTATTCTGCTTCTATTCCTTGCTTTTCTTCTTCCTGTTCTGTGTAGTCTAGTATTGCTTTATTAAAGAATGTATCGCCATGTTTTATATATTGCTCTTCTGTTCTGTTCTTTTTACATTCTTCTTTATATTTTCTTACTGCGTTTTCTATCTGTTCATTAGTTAGTTTTTTAGTAATACCAGATATCTTTCTGCCTTTTATCCATTGCTTATAATATTCAAATGCTTTAGCCTTTCCTTTTTTATGTGGATATTCTTTCCAAATTTTTTCAAAATTGTCCTGCAAAATATTTTTTGCAGTATATATATTTATATTATTAATACTTGTAATATTCTCTTTGACATTTTTATCAAGGGGCGTTTGACATTTTTGTGAATAGGGTGTTGATGTTTTTGTCAATACCTTATTACCTTGATTTTCTTGATAAGAGGTATTGACATTTTCATCAATAGGTATTTCATCTTGAAAAAATTTACTTATAGATATAATTCTTTTATCTATTTCTTTACTATCTTTTTTGTAAAACATTTTTATAGCTATATATTTCTTTTTCGCTAATTGACTAATCCATCTAGAAATAGTTTCTTTAGTTGTACTATATAAATCAGCAAAGTATTGATTTGATGCCCAACAAACACCTTTTTCGTTACATAAAGAAGTTATTTCTCCATATAATAACTTTGCATTTGCTGTCAGCTGTTTATCGTATCTAATTTCTGCTGGTATTATTGCATAATAATTAGGTTTTTCCACTTTTCATTCTCCTTTCCTAAAATATTAGGCTAGATTTTTGTGTCTAGCCTTAGTTGTTTATATGTAAAATTTCCCAAAAACTTCTAAAAATTTTTCTTTTGAATATAATTTGTAGAATTTTTCTTTTGCTTCTTTTCGTACTGTTTCTTTTATTTCTTTATTTGTTTTCCACTCATCATGACATTTTCTGCAAATTGGAATTACTAATCCCCATTTCATACATGTTTGTCTATTAGAACCTTCAAAAATTTCATGTAAGTCCTCTTTTCTTGCTTTGTTACAGATATAACAAATTTGCATACTATCTGTTAAAATACTAAATCTTTTAGATTCTAATTTCTTTAATTTATTACTTTTCTTTTTAAGCTCTTTTACTTGCTTAAATTCTTTGTATTTACATGTTCTACAATCTTTAAAGTTAATTTCTTTTTTCTTTTGTTTGCAATATATGTATTTTTTGTAATCCTTTGTTCTAATTCTTAAGTGTATGCATTTCATCTTTTTAAACCCCATCTTTTGGTTTTTCTTTTACTAAGAGTTTTGTCATTCCAAAATTAAATCCACATTTACTACAGTAACTATCAGTGTGTGAACACTTTTTTAAGCATTTTGGGCAATATGTGTCCAAACATTTTTTGATAACTATTTCGTTATCTTTCTCTATTATCTCTAAGCCATCTCCTTCTTTTAAGTCATATGCTTTTCTAATTTCTGCTGGAATAACTATTCTTCCTAATTCATCTAATTTTCTAACCATATTTCCATTTCCTTCCTTGATTTTTCTAATAAAATTTTGCATAATATTAGAGAAATCATATATTTATGTATTTATTTTGAGTTATCTAATTGTTTCCGTTTTATTATTAGATAGCTCATTATTTAATATTGTTCTTATTTTATTTTTTAAATTTTCAATGCTATTATAGTCTTGTTGTTTTAATAATTTATCAATTGCTAACAATTTTTGATGATGATTATAATTTTCTAAATGCTCATATTCTATTTCATTTCTTAAATTCTTTTGACTTTGTTCTTGTCTTTCTATTTTATGTTGCAATTCTTCTATCTCATTTTCTTTTGCACTTACTATTTTGTTATGCAATCTTTTACTTATAAACATTAATTTTCCTCCCTTCTATTTACAATTTTTACAATAATAATGTCCTTGTTTGTTATATAAAGTTGTGTTTTTACCACATTTTTCACAAACAATTCTTTTGCTCATCATTGCCATTCTTTTTGCTTCTTTTTCTTTATGACTTTTGCTATTTGTTTTTGGTTGTTTGTTTAACACTTTTGCTACTGCACTCAAATATCCCATTTTTCTTTCACTCCTTTCCTTGTAAAATTACTTTTAATGATATATAATTACCTCACACTTAAGAGAAAAATATTTTGATTTTAGAAAGTGAGGTGTTTTATATGCAACCAGATTTTCAAAAGTTTCTAGATGACTGTATCCATAAATATAACGATGAATATTTTCCATATCTTTGTGATGAGCAAGAAAAAGGTCAACATTCTCTAGAAGAAAAATCAATACATGATGATGGATATACTCTACTTGGAAAAATTATCGGCTATAATGTAGGTCATGGAATAAAAAGTAGTAATTACATATCTCTGAAACATCTAGAACAGTATCACAACTGGCTACTTGAAAATTACGATATAAAACCTAAGAATTAGTAGCACCTGCTTCCTTTAAAGCTTTAGTAATTGATGGTACAATTTGTTCCCCAACTTTTGTGCCATCTATTTTTATGTCTTGTTTTTCTATTAAATTAAATTTCTTAAAAAATAATTCTAATTCTTGTACACTTCCTTCTATTTTCATAATTCCCTCCTAATAAATCGTATTGTTTGTAAATCCTAGTATAATTAAGCATGTCCACATTAAGTTTGCACTTAAGAATACTACTATTTTTCCTATAAATGCATATATTTTGTTCTTATCTAGTTTTCTTTTCATTTGTTTCACCTCCTAAAATATTTGTTGCATTATTTCAAATGCTTTATCTAAATTTACTTTTTTACTTCTTGTGCCTGTTTTTGTAACTGCTTCTTTCATTTCTGGCATAGCTAGTATTTTATAAGCTTGTGACCTACTTAAACTATATTGCTCTTGAAACTCTTTAACAGTTATGTATTTTGCTCTTGCTTTTTCTTGTAATCTAGTCATTGGCATTTTTTGTCGCCTCCTTTGCTTTTGTTTCACAGTTAGTGAATGTAAAAGGTATAAAAATATCTTTTGTGTTACAACCTAAAACTTTTGCTATTCCTTCTGCTTTATCTTTTGGTATTTTTCTTTGATTATTTTCATACATATTGTAACAACCAACTGAAACATTAATTTCATTCGCCATAAACTGTTGAGTATAACCTTTTTCTTGCCTTCTTTTTTCTATTTCTGTCATTTTTTCGCCTCCTTACTTTTCACTTTTTGTGAAATTTGATATTATATTATAACAAGTTGTGAAATATGTCAATAGTT
Source organism: uncultured Clostridia bacterium (assembly GCA_944392635.1). Lineage (GTDB taxonomy): Bacteria > Bacillota > Clostridia > TANB77 > CAG-508 > CAG-269. The sequence continues at coordinate 10,363 of CALXXH010000001.1, forward strand.
TTTTAACAAATAGTGAAAATATTTTACATTAAGTGAAATAAATGTTATAATATCAATAGATTTCACATATTGTAAAATTAATGAAAGAAGGTTTTTATGGATAATATTTTAGGAAAAAGAATTGAGTTTGAAAGAATTAGACTTAAATTAAATCAAATAGAATTAGCTAAAAGATTAAATCTATCATCTAGTGCTTCTATCTCTCAATATGAAAGTGGAGATAGGATACCAAGTGATGATATAAAACTTAAAATGTGCGAAATTTTTAATTGCTCATTAGATTACTTGATGGGTAAAACAGACATACGAAATCCTGGTCAACAGATAGACGATGTTTTAAATGAAGCTATGATAGGCATGTCAAAAGCAGAATATGACAAATTAACTGAAACTCAAAAGAAGCAAATTAGAGATTTTGCTATATTTGTTAAGAATCAAAATGAAGAAAAAAAGAAAAAATAGGAGGTATTTTTATGTTTGGAAAAAATAATGAAAAAAAACAAAAAATTCAAGAGTTATCACAAAAACTTGAAGATTTAAAATTAAAATCACAAAATCCTAATTTATCACAAGAGGAATTTGAAAAATATCAAAATGAACTTGCACAAATAAATCAAGAAATAGATGAATTGCTTTAATTTTTGTGGAGGTACAAATGAATTTAGAAAATTTATATGATATTGCTGAAAAAGAAGATATAAAAATCTATGACTGGCAAATAGAGGATGTTGATGGAATGTATCTAAATTATCATAACATTAATGCTATTGCTTTAAATTATGATAGATTAGGTACATATGTAGATGAAAAATGTACATTAGCTGAAGAATTAGGTCATTATTATATGGATGCTACATATCCTGCTTCTAGCACAGATAAAATATTAATTGATAAACAAGAATATCGTGCTAAGAAATGGAGTTATTATGTACTAATTCCTTTTGAAAATCTAAAATCAGCAATTTTAAAACGGGATAGATAATCTTTATAGTCTTGCTGATTATTTTGAAGTTACGGTTGAATATATGCGAAATTGTATAGAATTTTATAAAAGAAAATATGGAGAGGTGTTTTAATGTTTACTTATACTACTAGAAAAGATGGCAGACTAATGAAAAAAGTTACTATAAACGGTAAAGTAAAATATCTATATTCAAATAATAAAGAAGACTTAGAAAAACAATATATAGAAGCAAAACACATGTCTTATAATGGACTTAACATAGATGACAGCAAAATAACATTAAAGCAATGGGCTGAAAAATGGTATGATGTAAATATATCTCAAAAAGAATACAACACAAGAAGAAGTATAAGAAATTTGTTAGATAACCACATTTATCCTGAACTAGGACATATTAAACTAAAAAATCTAAAAGTTATTAATATAAAAGAATTGCAAAAAAATATGTTAGAACAAGGGCTGACCTCTACTTGCAATAGAACAATAACAACTATCAAAAGAATTTTAAATGATGCCGTAGAAAATGATATAATTCAAAAAAATGTTGCCTTTAATATTAAATCTATTAAATACACAAAAATAGAAAAAAGACCTCTTACTTCTTATGAAGATGAACTTTTATTAAAAGTAGCTTCAAACCATAAATATGGAATATTCTTCTTAATTTTAAGATATTGTGGTCTAAGAACAGAAGAAATTATACCTCTAACAATAAATGATATTGATTTAGAAAATAAAAGAATATTGGTGAATAAAGCTACATATTTTGAAAAAAACAATCCTAGTATAAAAACTACTAAAAATAAAAAATCAAGAAAAGTTCCAATTTTAGATATAATATATAAACAATTAGAAAGACATATTGAAATATGTAAAGAAAACAATCAAGAATTACTTTTTACAAAACAAAGTGATAACAAAATGTTAACATCTTCAAGCATTCGATGGATGTTAAAATCTTTTCTAATCGCTATTAACAAACAATATGAAAAAGAGCAAAAAGAAAAAGACAATAAATTTAAACTAACGAATGACACCAAAATATATTTCACTAATCATGAACTTAGACATTCTTATTGCACAATGCTATATTATGCGGGAATAAAAATTAAAAAAGCTCAAGAGTTAATGGGGCATTCATCTGCAGATATGGTCTATAATGTATATACTCATTTAGATGAAGAAAGAGAAAATGTTGATGAAACTTTAAATAATTATTGCAATAAAGTTGTCAAAAAAGTTGTCAATTAATTTTAACATCTTCTATAGTTAGCCTGTAGCAATAGCTATAGGTTTTTATGTTTTTTGCTTAGGAGGCAACTGCTCTATCCTGCTGAGCTATAGGCACATTAAAATCTTCTAGGATATTATAATATATTTATATTTAAAAATCAACTAAATAAATATTATTTTATGCACCTAACTTTTCGCAAGATGAGTTAGTGCAAATACAAAAAAACTCTTGACATCTTCTGGTATAATAAAAATGGTGATTAAGATGCAAAGAATATTAAGTTATATGAGAAAAGCTATAGAAGAATATAAAATGATAGAAGAAGGAGATAAAATAGCAGTTTGTCTATCTGGTGGAAAAGATTCAATAACAATGCTTTCTGCCTTTAAAGCCTTACAAAGATTTTATCCCCAAAAATTTGAAATTGTAGCAATAAGTATAAATCCAGGATTTGAATTTTTTGATACAAAATTATTAGAAAATATTTGTAACAACTTAGATGTTCCATTATTTATTGGAGAAAGTAATGCAAAAGAAATCGTATTTGATATAAGAAAAGAAAAAAATCCATGCTCATTATGTGCTAATCTTAGGAGAGGAATAATAAATTCAATTGCTATAGAGCAAAATTGCAATAAAATCGCTTTAGGTCATAATCAAGATGATGTTTTAGAAACATTTTTATTAAATTTATTCTATACTGGAAGTATTGGAACATTTTCTCCAGTAAGTTATATGGATCGTTCTAAGATAACCTTAATTAGACCTTTAGTATATACTCCTGAAAAAGCTATTAGAAGTTTCGTTAGAAAAAATAATATTGAAGTTATGAAAAAAGTATGTCCTATGGATGGAACTTCAAAAAGAGAAGATATGAAAAAATTAATTGTTAATTTAACAAAAGAAATCCCAATGTTAAGAGCCAATTTATTTGGTACAATTCAAAGAAATATACCAGATTGGAAAGTTGAAAAATAAAAATTAAAAAGACCTTTCAAAAGCATTAAAATACTGATTCTAAAAGGTCTTTTTTATTATCCATTTACTAATTTTAACATAGCATCCTTTAATTCTTCTAATTTAATATTAGCATCAGCTTCTGTTTTAGCCTTAATTCCCATATATAGCTTTATTTTTGGTTCAGTTCCAGAAGGTCTAATACAACACCAATTATCATCTTCTAATGCATAATATAAAACATTAGATTTAGGTAATCCTGTTTTTGAAATATCTCCTGTTTTCATATCTTTTACTATATCTCTTTCTACATCTTTAAATGTCAATACATCATAATTTCCAATTTTATCTATATCTGTTTCTCTCATTTTAGTCATCATATCTTTAATCTCTTGTGCACCTTGTACTCCCTCTCTTACTATTGAAACTTGTGCCTCTTTATAATATTCATATTTCTCGTAAATATCAATCATTGCATCCCATAAAGTCTTACCTTTTGAAGCATAGTAACAAGCAGCCTCACATAAAGCCATTACTGCTGCAATTCCATCTTTATCTCTTGCATAATCTCCAATTAAACAACCATAACTTTCTTCAAAACCAAATACATAAGTTTTATCTTTGTTTTCTTCTGCCTTTCTCATAATTGCACCAATATTTTTAAATCCTGTTAAGACTTCTATACATTCCAAGTCATAATATTTTGCTATAGCCTTTGCAAGTTCTGAAGAAACAATTGTTGTAATAAACATTCCATTAGAAGGTAATATTCCTTTTTCCTTCATTTGAGAAATTCTATACTCTGCAATTAACAAAGCTGACATATTTCCTGTATAATTCATATATTCACCTGTTTTAACATCTTTTGCATAAATTCCTAATCTATCTGCATCTGGATCTGTTGCTAAAACAACATCAGCATCAACTTTTTTTGCTAATTCTAAAGCTAGTTTAAATGCCTTTGGATCTTCCGGATTTGGATAATCAACAGTTGGAAAATTACCATCAGGTTCTTTTTGTTCAGGAACTACATACACATTTTCCATTCCTAATTCTTTTAATAACTTTTCAGCAATAGTATTACCTGTTCCATGTAATGGAGTATACACTACTTTTAATTTTTTACCTTGTTCTTTCATAATTTCTGGATTTAAAACACATGCCTTCAAAACACCCATATATTTTTCATCCATTTCATTTCCAACAAAATTTAATAACTTCTTATCAACTGCTTCTTCTTTAGAAATCTCTTTTATTTCACTAAAATTTTTAACCTCTCTAACCTTTGATATAATTTCAGTATCTCTTGGACTAACTATTTGTGCACCATCATCCCAATACACTTTATATCCGTTATATTTTGGTGGATTATGACTTGCCGTAATCATAACTCCAGCTGTACATTTTAATTCTCTTACTGCAAAAGAAAGTTCTGGAACTGGTCTTAAATTTTCAAACAAATATGCTTTTATTCCATTTGCACAAAAAATTAATGCTGTTTGCATAGCAAATTCTTTTGACATTCTTCTAGAATCATAACTAATTGCAACTCCTTTATCTTGAGTTCCTTGCTCTAGGATATAATTTGCCAAACCTTGAGTTGCTTTTCCTACTGTATATTTATTCATCCTATTTGTACCAGCACCAATTATTCCTCTTAATCCAGCTGTTCCAAATTCAAGTTCTTTATAAAATCTATCTTCAATTTCCTCTTGATTATCTTTAATTTCTAATAGTTCTTTTTTAGTTTCTTCATCAAATTCTGGACTCTCACACCATCTTTTATATTCTTCTAAATAACTCATACTTCCTCCTTAATTAAATAATTATAATTTATTTTTAACATTCATATATTATCATAACTTTAAATAAAAAAAAAGTAAAAAAGAAATATTTTACAAAATTATTGAAACATCATATTTCCATTACGAATTTTTTCCGTTTACGTCAATTTTTCGTAATAAATTTCATGCTTTTCTAAAAATGTGTAAAATATACCGAAAAACATTTCTAAAAATGTGGTAAATCAGTATTGAAAATGTTCTAAAAATGTGATAAACTATTATTAGGAGGTACGTATATGGAAAGATTAAAAAGAAAAATTGATGATTATCTTATAGAATGGAAAAAAAATAAAAACAGATTACCTTTAATAATAAAAGGTGCAAGACAAATAGGAAAAACAAATGCCATTAGACACTTTGGAAATAATAACTATACAACATTTATTGAAATAAACTTTGCACTTCAACCACAATTCAAAACAATATTTGAAGAAGGTTTTGAAGTTGACAATATAATAAAAAATATAACATTAAAAATGCCGGAACTTGAATTAAATGAATATGATACACTAATATTTTTTGATGAAATGCAAGACTGTGTAAGCACAGCAACTTCCTTAAAATCATTTCGAGAAGATGGCAGATATGATGTTATTTGTTCAGGCTCTTTAATGGGAATTAATTATAAAGAAATCGAATCTAATAGTGTTGGTAATAAAGAAGACTATATCATGAATTCCTTAGATTTTGAAGAATTTTTATGGGCAAAAGGTTATAGCAATGAGCAAATTAATGATTTATATAAACATATGATAGAATTAAAACCTCTAAGTAATACACAATATGATGTCATGATGTCAAATTTTAAAGACTATATGATAGTAGGAGGAATGCCTGCTATAGTAAGTAGATTTATTGAAAACAAAAATTTCAGTGGTATTTTAAAAATGCAACAACAAATTTTATTGGATTATGAAGAAGATATAACAAAATATGCAGGTGGTTTAGATAAAACAAAAATATTGAACTGTTATAGAAAAATACCTGTATTTTTAGGAAATGAAAATAAAAAATTTCAAATATCAAAAATTGCTGATGGTGCAAGAAACAGAGAATATGTAGGAATCATTGAATGGCTTGCAAATGCTGGAATTGTAAATATTTCTTATGCAATGGAACAAGCATGTCTTCCATTAAAAGGAAACTATAACCCTGATAATTATAGACTATATTTTGCGGATACTGGATTATTAATTGGCTCTTTAGATGAGGAAGTTCAATATGATTTAAGAAATAACGAAAATATGAATACATATAAAGGAGCTATATATGAAAATATTATAAGTGATATGCTAGTAAAAGAAGGATATAATTTATATTTTTATAAAAATGATAGTAAAAAAGTCGAAATGGATTTCATGGTAAGAGATAAAAATTCTTTAATTCCTATTGAAGTTAAAGCAAATAATAATGCAACAATTTCACTTAATAACTTAATAAATAATAACTTATATAAAGATATTAAATATGGTATAAAATTATGCAATAAAAATATAGGATTTAATGGGAAATTTTATACTTTTCCATATTTTCTAACATTTTTGTTAAAAAAGTTTTTAAAAGAAAAAAACTAAAAATAGCTGAGATTAAAAGCTTTTACTTCTAATCTCAGCTATTTTTTTAATTCACTAATAATATACTAATCTAAATGATAATATTTCTTATATAATTCTCTTGCAGTTTTAGGGCAATCAACTCCAGCTGAATCTGCATTTTTAACAGGTGCAAACTCTTCTTCTCTTTTTACCCTTAAAACAGCCATATCATCTACACTTCCAAAAGCATCAAACAAAAATGCTTCAAACTTATATGCATTAGGCGAATCTGGAACAACAATATTTCCATCCTTGTCCATATATGTTGCCTTTTTATATGCCACATGATATGGTAATGGATTTGCTCCCATTCTTTCAATAGCATCTACACTAAATAAATTACAAAGAATATGTGATTCACCATACAATAATTCTCCATTTTCATCTGTTGCCTCTGCCATATCTTCAGTTATTTCTGAATACTCTATTACATTTGGTTTTCCGTTTCTTTTACAAAATACTCCTACTTTTTCATGAGGATTAGCTTTTACAACTGACTTACAAGCAACCGTAACATTTCTATCTATAGCAATTCCCATAAGTACAGGGTCAACCATTTTTACTAAGCAATTATCAACTCCACCAATAAATACCCATTCAATTCCCATATGTCTCATTATTTTAGTCATACCGTTTTTTACTAAAGACTCATATATTCCTCCATGTCCATCTGCTGCTTGTTTAATTAAACCATCTTCACCAATTAAAATCTTACCTTCTGTATCTACCATTGGTAACTCACCTTGGATAAAGAAAAATATATTTTTATTATTTTGGTATCCAAAAAATTTATGCTTCTCAAAAAATTCAATAGTTGCCTTGTTATTTTCTCTACTAGTCATAATGAACCAAGGAATAGTAACACCATACTTATTTCCTTCTTCTTTTAAATTATCTGCTAACAACTCAAATAAAGACTTATGAGAATCCAAACCTATATCAAATGTTCCCTTTGGACCATTATGTCCTAATCTTGTTCCTTGACCACCTGCCATAGTTACAGCTGCAAGTTTTCCTTCTTTTATTGCTTTTTTACCAATATTCTCATAATATTTATACATATCATTCAATTTATATTTATCTAAATAATCAATTGGAGTTATCTCATCTTCTTGTTTTTTAGGCTCTTTATCTGTATTTTTATATAAACTATTAATTAGTTCAAAATTAATTTCATTAATTTGCTCCAATAATTCCTTCTTATGCTTTTCATCTAAACTATCATAATGATTTAATAAGTGTTCTTGTCCATATTTTTTTAAAATAGCTTTTGCTTCTTCTGCTTTTCTATCCATGTTAATCTCCCTTTCAAAGTAAAATAATCCTGCCTATTATTTATACACTATTTTAAAAAAATTATCAACACTTTCACAATAATTTTACATTTCTACTATTAAGAAATATCCGTTTCTCCTGATGTTTTTAATATTTTATTATAACTTTTCATTAATTCATCAACTTTATCTGCCACTTCTTCAATATTATAACAATCAATAACTTTAAAATTCTTTCTATTCTTTTCCCATTTTTCCAAATTTAAATTTGCATTCTTAATATAATTTTCATTACCTTTAACAAAAATTGTAGTTTCAATATCATTTTCTAAATTATATTTAATCTTTCTAAACTTCTTTAAATCATCATTCTCCCAGTCTAAACCTATTATTTGTTTCTTTCTACTCTCATTAAAATTCATTTTTGACAATAAAACTTTTATAGTTTCTTCTAAATTATTCTCCGTTAATATTATTACATCTCTTTTTTCCTCCAAATTCTTATAAACACATGGCAAAGTTATCATTTCAAAATGATAATCACTAGCATAAAATGCACAAATTTTTTCTTTTGTAACTAAATTACTACTCATAAAAACATCATCCTTTCAATCTTTTGTAAAACATCTTTAAAACATACGGAAACCATTCTTTTCTCATTTCTGCTTACTGGTAAATTTTACCATTTCTTTACAAATATGTCAAGAATATTTCAAATAAATTTCATCGACTTTTTTCGCAAAATGTATAAAAAATCCTAAATTGTCAATAATGAATTATATAGAATAATTTTCAAAAAAAGTTTTTAGGAGGTAACTTATGAAAAAAATATTAAGTTTTATTAAAAATCCCAAGGTAAAAATGGTAATAATTTTAAGTTTTCTACTATTTATATATACATCAATTTGTGCAATTTCATATGCACAAAATATATCAACAGATATTGCAGACAGCGTTTTTCGTTTACATGTAATTGCAAATAGTGATAGTAAAGAAGATCAAGATTTAAAATATATTGTAAGAGATAATTTACTTTCATATATGAATGAAATATGCAGTAATTGTGAAACAAAACAAGAAGCAATAAATATTGTTACTGAAAATAAAGATAAATTTGAAGAAATTGCAAAATCAACAATTAAAGAACAAGGTTTTTCATATGATGTAAAAATAAACATTGGAAATTTTGAATTTCCCACAAAAAATTATGGAGATATTTTACTTCCAGCAGGATACTATGATGCACTTCGTGTAGAAATAGGTGAAGCAAAAGGTCAAAATTGGTGGTGTGTAATGTTTCCTCCACTATGCTTTGTAGATGTAACTTCAGGAGTTGTTCCAGAAGAATCAAAAGAAGTTATGGAAGAAAATTTAAGTGAAGAAGAATTCGCTCTAGTTTCTGATTCTTCTAATGATGAATTACAATTCAAATTTAAATTAATAGAATTTTTCCAAGAACATGGTCTACTTACTGCAAAAAAATAGTTGCATTAATTTAAAGTTTATGTTATATTTTATTGTGAAATAGAGTGTAATTAAATACACTCTATTTTGCTAAAATTAATTATATAGAATTTTTTGAAACAAGCTTTATATAATATATAAAAATATTGAATTCATGGGGGTAATTTAATTGGAAAAATTAGTAATAAAAGGACCAACACCTTTAAAAGGTGAAGTAACAATAAGTGGAGCAAAAAACGCAGCAGTAGCAATTCTACCAGCTACACTTTTAATTGATGGAACTTGTACAATAGAAAATTTACCAAATATTAGTGATATAAAAATCTCTTGTGAAATATTAGAACATTTAGGTGCAAAAATAACATGGAATAGTGAACACAGTATAACAATTGACACATCTAATATTACAACAACAAAAGCACCATTAGATTTAACTAGCAAATTTAGAGCATCATATTATATAATTGGCGCTATGCTTGGTAGAAAAGGTGAAATTGAAGTAGGTATGCCTGGTGGATGTAAATTAGGAGCAAGACCAATTGACCAACATATAAAAGGATTTGAAACATTAGGTGCAAATGTAAGTGTTGAAAAAGGAAAAATATATGCAAAAGCCAAAAAATTAAAAGGTGCTCCAATATATATGGATATCGTATCTGTAGGTGCAACTATAAATGTAATGCTTGCAAGTGTTTTAGCTAAAGGAACTACAACTATAGATAACGCAGCTAAAGAACCACACATAGTTGATGTTGCAAACTTCTTAAATACAATGGGTGCTGATATTAGAGGTGCAGGTACAGATGTAATAAAAATAAATGGTGTTGAAAAATTACATGGTGGTAGCACATATAGTGTTGTACCAGATCAAATAGAAGCCGGAACATTCATGCTTGCAGCAGTTGCAACAAGAGGAGATTTAACATTAAAAAATTGTATTACAAAACACTTAGAATCAATTACAGCAAAAATTATTGAAGTAGGTGGAAATGTAGAAGATAATGGTGATAGTATTCGTGTTTGGTGTAGCAAAAGACCAAATAAAGCAAATATAAAAACATTGCCATACCCAGGATTCCCAACAGACTTGCAACCACAAATGGGTGTAGTTTTATCACTTGCAAATGGTACAAGTGTAATTAACGAAAGTATTTGGGAATCTAGATTCCAATATACAGAAGAATTAAATAAAATGGGAGCAAGAATAACAGCACAAGGAAAAACAGCATTTTTTGAAGGTGTAAAAAAATTATACGGTGCACCTGTTTATTCAAGTGACCTAAGAGCAGGTGCTGCATTAGTAGTTGCAGGAACTGCAGCAGAAGGAATAACAGAAGTATATAATCTAGAACACATAGATAGAGGCTATGAAAATATAGAAGAAAAATTTAGAAAACTTGGAGCAAAAATCGAGAGGGTTAAAGAGTAACTTTCTATACATTAAATAACAAAGGATAGGATGAATAAAATGTTTAATTTTTGTAGTTTATATAGTGGAAGTAGTGGAAACAGTTTATTTATAGAAACACAAAATACAAAATTACTAGTAGATGCAGGAGTAAGTAGCAAAAAAATAGAAACAGCTTTAAATGATATAAATATAGACCCAAACACACTTGATGGAATATTAATAACACATGAACATACAGACCATGTACAAGGTTTAGGAACATTATCAAAAAAATTCGACTTACCTGTATTTGTAAATCAAGAAACATTAGATGCAATGCCAAAACAAAGAGATAAAATTGCAGAAAAAAATATAAAAACTTTTAAAGTAACAGACAAATTTGAAATTGGAGATTTAGAAATCAAACCATTTTCAATACCACATGATGCTGCAAACCCATGTGGATTCAACATTTGGAAGGATAACAAAAAAATCAGTATAGCAACAGATATAGGACATATGACAAACCCAATATTAAAAAACTTAGAAGAAAGTTTATTTATAATGTTAGAAGCAAACTATGACCCAGAAGTTTTACGTTGCTCATCATATCCATTTACACTAAAATCAAGAATCGCAGGACCTACTGGACATTTACCAAATGAAATTGCAGGAAAAACAATATCTTATTTACTAAAATCTGGTCTAAAAAATGCAATGTTAGGACATCTAAGTAAAGAAAGTAATTTTCCAGAACTTGCATATCAAACAGTAATGGATGAATTAATTTCTAATAATTATGAAGAAAATTCTTTACAATTAAGTGTTGCAAGTAGAGATGTACATAGTAAAATTATTAATATCTAATGTCAAAAATTTTTGGAGAACTAAAATGCTAAATATACAAATAATATGTATTGGAAAAATAAAAGAAAAATATCTAAAAGATGCAATAAATGAATATAGTAAAAGACTTTCTAAATATTGTAAATTAGAAATATTAGAACTTCCTGATGAAAAAATTCCAGACAAATTAAGTGAAAAATTAATTGACGAAATTAAAGAAAAGGAATGTTCTAATATTATAAGCCATTTCAAAAAAGACTCATATAAAATTGCTCTTGATTTAAAAGGAAAACAATTATCTTCTGTAGATTTTTCAAAAAAATTAGAAGATATATCTTTAATAAATAGCAATATAACATTTATAATTGGTGGTTCACTTGGATTAAATGAAAATCTATTAACTACTTGTCAAGAAAAAATATGCTTTTCAAAAATGACATTTCCTCACCAATTAATAAGAGTATTTTTACTTGAACAAATCTTTAGAGGTTTCAAAATTTCAAACAATGAAACCTATCATAGATAATATATATTTTTTGTAGAGAAAATGGATAAAACTTTTATATAGGGGCTTGAACAAAATAGGAAGTTTTAATTATGGGGGTATTTTCTCTACAAAACCTAATAACTTTAATTTTTTTAAATCAAAAATATTAAAATTAATAATAATTTATATTAATTTTATTTAATCATTTAACTTTAAGTCTCTTTTTATAGATTTTAACAATTTTTTTGATAATTTACGAATTATAATCTCCCTGATTGTAAAAAATAAGATTATAAACAATAATATTTTAAAAAACATAGTTTGTCCTTTTTGATATAATTTTTAAATATTATACAGCAATTGGAAATATTTGTCAATAAGAATTTTATGACAAAAATCGACAAACAACTACACTTGTAATTATCCCAACTATATCAGCAGTAAGAGCAGCAAGCAGAATAAATCTAGTTTTCTTAATCTTCACACAACTAGTATAAACAGCAATAGTATATAAAGTTGTTTCTGTTGACCCCATTATAACAGATGCCATCATTCCTAACTCAGTATCAGTCCCATAATTAGTCATAATATCAGTTGCAATAGCAATAGAACTACTACCAGAAATTGGTCTTAGCATTGCAAGTGGCATAAGTTCTGTTGGGAAATTAATCATACTAAGTATTGGATTTAAAATTCTTATTATAATATCAAGTATTCCAGAACTTCTAAGAGCACCAATTGCAACAAACAAACCAATTAAAGTTGGAAAAATACTAAGTACTATTCCAATTCCCTCTTTTGCTCCATCTAAAAAGTCATCAAAAACTTTTCTTTTTTCTTTTAAACCATAGATAACTATTATTAAAATAATTAATGGCATTGCCAAATTTGAAACAAAATTTAAAAACTGCACGCACTACTTCCCTCTTTTCTTAGTTACTTTTATCAATATTTTAACAGCAATAATTCCACAAATAGCTGCACAAATAGTTGCAATCCAAACTGGAAAAACAATAGATGTAGGATTTGCAGAACCTAAAGAATTTCTTATAGCAATTACTGTAGTTGGAATAATTTGAATAGAAGCTGTATTAATTACTATAAACATTGCCATTGAATCAGACAAAACATCTTTATCCTCATTTTCTTCTTGCATAGACTTCATTGCTTTAAGACCTAATGGTGTAGCAGCATTTCCAAGTCCCAAAATATTTGCTATCATATTCATGGAAATTTCTTTTTGTATTTTTGGTTTTTTCTTCAAATCCGGAAATAAATAACGAATTATAGGTCTTAAAAAAGAAGTTAATTTATCTATTACAGTTGTTTTACTTGCTATTTGCATTATTCCATTCCATAAACATATTGTTCCCAACAGATTAATTGACAATTTTATAGCATTTTCTAGACTACTAAATATTTCTGCATTTAATGAATTTAAATTTCCAAAAAAAATTGCGTAAGAAAATGATATTATTATAAAAATTGGCCAAACTATATTTAACATGGTTATCACCTAAATAATTTTATGCAAAACTTGACTTTTTATTACAATATAATTGACCTTACATGTTATTTATGATATATTAGATATGTAAGGATTGTAAACTATAACTTTTAAGGAGGATTCGGGGTTATGAAATCAACTGGAATTATTAGAAGAGTAGATGAACTAGGGCGTGTAGTTATCCCTATTGAAATAAGAAATCAATTTAATATAGCTGAAAAAGATCCTATAGAAATATATGTAGATGGCTCATCTATTATCTTAAAAAAATTTGAACCAAACTGTATATTCTGTGGTAACACAAAGGACTTATATGAATATGAGGGAAAACTAATATGCAAAAAATGTTCTAATAAAATTTCAAAATTAAATGAACAAGATAATAAAGACAACTAAAAATAAAAAGAGATTAAAATAGCCTAAAAACTGTATTTAACCTCTTTTTATTTTGCTCTAATTTAAGAATTCTTTATAAATCTCATTTTTATTTACTTTTCTATCTTTGGCAATTCTTTTTATAATTTCTTTTTTGTCTAATCCTTGTTCTTCATAAATCTTATAATGTTCTTCTAAACTTATATTATTATAATCAAAATCATTATTATCTTCTTCTGCTTTTTCAACTAAAATAACCATTTCTCCCTTTATATTATCTACCTTAGAAAGAATATAATCTATATCTCCCCTTATAAATTCTTCATGAATTTTAGTTAATTCTCTTGCTAGTACAATTTTTCTTTTCCCTATAACTTCCTTTAAATCCAATAATGTTATTTTCAACTTATGTGGTGCCTCATAAAAAATAATCGTTTTCTTTGCATTTTTTATTTCTTCTAATTTATTTTTTCTTGATTTTTTATTTAATGGTAAAAAACCTATAAAAATAAATTCCTTTGTATCTAATCCAGAACAAACTAATGCATTAATAATAGCACAAGCACCAGGAATAGGTATAATTTCAATCTCTTCTTCAATACATTTCCTTACAATTTCTTCCCCTGGATCACAAATACCTGGTGTACCAGCATCACAAACTAATGCAACATTTTGCCCTTCTTTCAATTTTTCTATTAACAAATCTACTCTTAATTCCTCATTATGTCTATGATAACTAATTAATGGTTTTGAAATTTCTAAATGATTTAATAACTTTAATGTATGCCTTGTATCTTCAGCTGCTATTAAATCTACACTTCTAAGTACATTAATTGCTCTTAATGTAATATCTTCTAAATTTCCAATAGGTGTTGCCACAATATATAATTTTCCCATAATTCTCTCCTTATAATTTATTTATATTAATTCTTATAATAACATTTTTAATAATTATTTATTTTTAAAATATCTAATTTTATTTTTTATAATTTTTCTGGATTTTTCTCGATTTTTTACAAGCCATTATCCTTCATTTACATAGCATTTTCTCACTATACATTTTTTTATCTTTTAATTTCTAATTATTACTAATTTTTTTATTTATATTTATTATTTTATCTAAATTAATTATTATATATATCCATAATCTCTTTTGTATAATTTCCATTTTCATCATAAATATATAAATTTTTTTCTACCTTCAAAAAAGCATTTGCATTTCTTACACCTTTAATTAATACTAATTTAGGTGGTTTATTATAAGAAGAACAAACAAATTGCATCAATTTAGGCTCTATTTTATATTCTCTCATTAAACTTAAAATATCAACTAATCTTTCTGGTCTATGTACAATATAAAATTCTCCTTTATCTTTTAACAAACTACTTGCTGTTTTAATAAAATCTTCCAAATTTGCCTTTACCTCATGTCTTGAAATTAGCTTTTCTTCCACTTCATTAACAACTCCCTCTCCTCCTTTTTTATATGGAGGATTAGTAATAATAACATCAAACTTGCTATTTTTATATCTTTCTTTTAAATTAATAATATTATCACAAACTATTTCAATTTTATTTTCTAAATTATTTAATTCTACACTTCTTCTTGACATTTCAGCAACATTTTCTTGAACTTCCACTCCTATTGCCTTTTTAAAATCATTTTTTCCAGATAATAAAATTGGTATAATTCCTGTACCTGTTCCTAAATCTAATACATTTGCACTTTTCTTTATGTTTTTTGAAAAATTAACTAATAATACACTATCTATTCCAAAGCAAAACCAATTTTTATTTTGTATTATTTTTAAATCTTTACAACCTAAATCATCAATTCTTTCATTTTCCTTCAAAATCATTTTTTATATCCTCTCTCACTCTATTTATACATTATAAACTCTTATTATCATTTTTTTGCTATTTTTAAAAAATCTTTTCTAATTTTTTTATATTTTTAATGTATTTTTTATTATTTTATTTTTATTATATCTCTCATTTTCAGTTATTTTTATACTATTTCCTACTTTTTTTGATTTTTTTCTAATTTATTCTTTTTTTATCTAATTTTTTCTAATAACCAATAAATTAAATGTAATTTCACAGTTCGTTTTCTGTGTGTTTCCTCGTTTTTTCTTTTTTTTACTATTTTATTCAATTTTTTTCTAATTTTTTCATTAATAGTATTTTATTTTTCTTCATTTTCACCCATTTTTCTAATTAATCCTATTTTATTCGATTTTTTTCTAATTTATTCTAATTTATTTGTAAAAATGAATTTTAGAGTTTTTGTTTTCTTATGTTTTTCTCACTTATACTAATTTTTTCGAATTTATTTGATTTTATTCTAATTTTTTCATTAATAGTATTTTACTTTTCTTCATTTTCACCCATTTTTCTAATTAATCCTATTTTATTCGATTTTTTTCTAATTTATTCTAATTTATTTGTAAAATTAAATTTTTAACAAATAAATAAATTTATCATATTATATAACAAAAAACATAATTTAGCAAAAGGAGGAAAATTCATTGGATAAATTACCAGATTCTAATAATGAAAATAATAATAGAGGTAGACAAAATCCACCTCCAAAAAAACATTTTGATTTTAAATGTTATAAAGATAATACTATAAAATCTTTATATGATGTTGAACATTTTTTAAATAATTTTAAACATAATATTAAATATTTTAAGTTATACAAGTTATTAAAATAACTTTATTAATCTTTTAATTTCTTGTATAAACTTGGTCAAATTCTTGATTTTCTTTTCCATCTATCAATATTTTAACTTCATTGATTTCTGACAATTCTGTTAATGTATTAACTATACTATTAATTAAGTTTTCTTTTCCTTTTTCATCTTCCTTATCATAATTTAAAAATTCTGCTGAAAAGTCTAATACCAAACAATCTCCTTCTAGATAATTCTGTAATAATCTTGTATTATCTGGTATTAATTTAACACTTTTTTCACTTTTTGGTCCTTCTATTAATAAATTAACTAATTTCTCATATGGTGCACTCATCATTTCTTTTATATCTATTAACCTTGCTTCTGGTACTAATTCATTTGTTTGTGTATCTAAGAAATATAAACTTACAATCGTTTGTCTTAATTGTTCTTCAGTTATTTCTTCTTCAGGTACATATTCTTCAACTATTGTTTCCTGATTTTTACTTTTCACATAATTTATTGCAAAATACCCTCCTATTAAAACCAATAAAAATAGACAAACAAATATAATTAATATCTTTTTGTTTTTCATATGCTTATCCTCCTTGTATAAACTAACTATTAAATAGATATTATTTGTTTGTCCATTTTAGAACTTTTTATATTAATTTTACCATATCTTTTTATTTTTCCTTTTTATTCTTTTACTTCTTATGATTTTATTTACTATTTCATTTATTTTACTTTTTAATTCTTTAATGCTGTTATTGGAACAACATATACCCCATCTTCTCTTTTATATGCTGCATTTACCAATCCACATATTACACACAATACTTTTGGAGTTTTTCCATTTTCTTTCTCAATTTCATCTTTAATTTTTAATAAACTTTCAGCTGCATCATCTATTTGATTTGCTCCTAATTTTATTTCAAATGCACACCAATCTCCATTTTCAAGTTCAACAACTGCATCAATTTCCCTATCTTTATAATCTTGATAATGATATACATTAGCTCTAAATGATTCTGCATATATTTTTAAATCTCTCTCACATAAAGCTTCAAATAGAAATCCTAAAGTATTTAAATCATTTAATAACTTTTCTGGAGTTGCCTTTAGCAAACTACATGCAAGAGATGGATCTACAAAATGTCTTTTTTCACTTTGTTTTACTTTAGCAGAAGACCTTATATTTTCTGCAAAAGGTTTTTGATTATCAAGTATAAATAATCTTGTAAATATATCTAAATAAGAAGCAACTGTATCAATATCTATATCCTCATCATCTATTTGTTTAATATCTCTTTTTAAAGTTTTATTTGTTACAGTTGTACTTTCATTTCTAGCTAGAGAACGTAATAACAATCTCATTTTATTAGTATCTCTTTTTACCTCATCTATTCTATATACATCATCATCTAGTATTGCATCTATATATGATTCAGGTAACAGTCCTGCCCTTTCAATAGGAACATCTAAATTACCAGGCCATCCTCCTCTAACAATAAATTCTATAATTTTTCTTAAATCAACTTCCCCTGTCATTTTTTCATTCATTTTTCCATTACATAAGTCATTCAATGATATATCACCTGTTGAATCTCCTGATTCATATAAAGACATTGGCCTCATTCTTAGTTTTCCAATTCTTCCTGCACCACTATGCAATATTCCTTTATGATTTGGGGTAGCTGAGCCGGTTAAAATAAATTGTCCTTTTTTACTAAGCTTATCAACTTCATATCTTACTGCATCCCAAAGTCTTGGAACTTCTTGCCATTCATCAATTAATCTTGGTTTTTCACCTTCTAACACTATATTGGGTGCCGTTTCTGCTAATTTTTTATTTTGAAAATTACCTGTTGGATCTCCTATCATAATAGAACTAGTGCTATGATAAATAGAAGTCCATGTCTTTCCACACCATTTTGGTCCTTCAATACATACAGCTCCAAAAGTTTTCAAATACTCCTCTATCATATTATCAATTATTCTTGGCTTATAATTTTTAATTTCCATACTCACTCACTCCTAAATATATTATAACTCAATCCGTGAGTTTTTGCAATATCAATCCGTGATTTTTTCAATTTTCATTCCGTGATTTTTTAGGTTTTTAACCCGTGAATTTATTCATAAAATATATTATGCACAAATATAATATATTTATTAAATTAACTATATTACTTTTAAACTCTACAATCCTAAAATATAAACGGATACAACTAAAAAAGTAAGTATTTTCCATTTGACAAAATTCAGTTTTCCGTATACAATTAAGGGTGTTTACAATAAGAAATATATACATTACCAAAATAAAATTTTATACAAAATATTTACTTAATTTGTTGAAAGAAAGGACTGAAAATTACTATGGAAAATATATTACACGTTGGATTGGACGTTGGATCAACAACAGTAAAAATTATTGTTATGGATGACAACAAAAACACAATATACAAAGACTATCAAAGACATTTTTCAGACACTAAAAATACTGTATGTAGAGTTTTAGAAGATTTATTAAAAAAATATCCATATAATTCATTTACACTTGCCCTAACAGGTTCTGGAGCTATGTCAGCTGCAAAATTCTTAGGGGTAAACTTCATACAAGAAGTTGTTTCTTGTAAAAGAGCAGTTGAAAAATACATACCAAGAACAGATGTAGTAATTGAATTAGGTGGAGAAGATGCAAAAATAATATATTTTGACCAGTCAATAGAACAACGTATGAATGGTACTTGTGCTGGTGGAACAGGAGCATTTCTAGACCAAATGGCATCACTATTACATACTGACACTGCTGGTCTTAATGAACTTGCAAAAGGATATGAAACAATATATCCAATCGCATCTAGATGTGGAGTTTTCGCAAAAACAGATATACAACCATTAATAAATGAAGGTGCTGCAAAAGAAGATATCGCTGCATCAATTTTCCAAGCAGTTGTTAATCAAACAATCAGTGGCCTTGCTTGTGGTAGACCAATTAGAGGAAATGTAGCATTTTTAGGTGGTCCTTTAAATTACTTATCAGAACTAAGAAAAAGATTTATTGAAACTTTAAATTTAACACCTGATGAAGTAATTGTACCTGAAGAAGCACATCTACTAGTTGCAAAAGGTGCTGCATTAGACTCAATAAATTCTAATGTCATAACAACAACTGAATTAGAACAAAAAATAGAGAATCTAAAAAATTCACATGATAATACAACTAACCCTCTAGATCCATTATTTAAAAATAAAGAAGAATATCAAGCATTTAAAGAAAGACATGATAAAAACAAAGTAGAAAAAGCAGATTTAACTAATTATGAAGGAGACTGCTATTTAGGAATTGATGCTGGTTCTACAACAACAAAAATAGTTTTAATTGATAAAGATGGAAAACTTCTATATTCTTTATATGGAAGTAATGAAGGTAATCCATTACAAAGTGTTATGAAAATGCTCAAAGAACTTTATTCAGTATTACCTGAAAAAGCAATACTTAGATATAGTGGAGTTACAGGATATGGTGAAAAATTAATACAAACAGCATTAAATGTTGATTTAAATGAAATAGAAACAATTGCACATTATACAGCTGCAAAGACATTTGAACCAGATGTTACAAGTATTGTTGACATTGGTGGCCAAGACATGAAATATATTAGAATGAAAAATGGTTCAATTGACAATATAATGCTAAATGAAGCTTGTTCATCAGGTTGTGGTTCATTTATTGAAACATTTGCTAAAAGCTTAAATCTATCTATCGAAGAATTCGTAAAAGAAGCAATTGAAGCAAAAAGACCAGTTGACCTTGGTTCTCGTTGTACAGTTTTTATGAATTCTAAAATAAAACAAGCTCAAAAAGAAGGATATTCAGTAGGAGATATTTCAAGTGGTTTATCATATTCTGTTATAAAAAATGCTATACAAAAAGTTATGAAAGTAAGAGATGTTGAAACACTAGGAAATCATATAGTTGTACAAGGTGGTACTTTCTATAATGATGCTGTTTTAAGAGCATTTGAATTAATAGTTGGAAAAAATGTAGTAAGACCAGATATTGCAGGATTAATGGGTGCATATGGTATGGCTTTACTTTCAAAAGAACAATATGAAGCAAACCTAGATATGGAATATAAATCTACAATATTAAAAACAGATGAAATTGATAAACTAGAAATTAAAGTAACACATACACGTTGTAATAACTGTGAAAACCATTGTAAACTAACAATTAATAAATTTAGTAATGGACAAATACATGTATCTGGTAACCGTTGTGAAAAAGGTGCAGGAGCTGTTACAAAATCTAAACCATTACCTAACTTAATTGCATATAAATATAAAAGATTATTTGACTATACACCATTAGAAGAACAATATGCAACAAGAGGAACAATAGGAATACCAAGAGTATTAAACATGTATGAAGATTATCCATTCTGGTTCACATTCTTAACTTCATTAGGTTTTAGAGTAATATTATCTGAAAAAAGTACTCGTAAAACTTATGAAAAAGGTATGGAATCAATGCCATCTGAGTCAGTTTGCTATCCAGCAAAACTTTCACATGGTCATATAGAAAGCTTACTTGAACAAGGTATTAAAACAATCTTTTATCCTTGTATGCCTTATTCAAGAAAAGAATATGAAAAAGCAGACAACCACTACAACTGTCCAATTGTAATTTCATATTCAGAAGTACTAAGAAATAATGTTGAAGGCTTAAAATCACAAGAAATAAAATTCATTAATCCATTCTTACCTTTTGACAAGAAAAATCTTGTTAAAAAAGTTATGGAATTAGATGAATTTAAAGAATATAATTTTACAAAAGCTGAATTAAATGAAGCAGCTGACAAAGCAGAGGCAGAATATCAAAAATGTAAAAAGGATATAAGAGATAAAGGTGCTGAAACAGTTAGATATATAGAAGAAAACCACCTAAAAGGAATTGTACTTGCAGGAAGACCATATCATGTTGACCCAGAAATAAATCATGGAATTGATACTCTAATCACTTCACTTGGACTTTGTGTTTTAACAGAAGATAGTGTGGCAGACAAAACAGAAGCAAAACGTCCAATTCGTGTTGTTGACCAATGGGTATATCATGCAAGACTATATGCAGCAGCAGACTTTGTTGGAAAACATGATTGCTTAGAATTAGTACAATTAAATTCATTTGGTTGTGGTGTAGATGCTGTTACAACAGATCAAGTAGAAGAAATATTATCAAGCTATAACAAAATGTACACACTAATTAAAATAGATGAAGTAAATAACTTAGGGGCAGTAAGAATTCGTATTCGTTCACTACTTGCTAGTATGAAAAAAAGAGAACAAGAAAAGAAACAAGAAAAAGCAGATGGAGATTACGGAATTAAGAAAAAAATCTTTACTAAAGAAATGCGCAAAGATTATACAATTTTAATGCCACAAATGGCTCCTATTCACTTTGAATTATTAGAAAGTGCTGTAAAACAATCTGGATATAATATTAAACTATTAAAAAATTGTACTCAAAAAACTGTTGAAACAGGTTTAAAGTATGTAAATAATGATGCATGTTATCCATCAATATTAACAACAGGTCAAATGATAGAAGCATTGCAATCTGGTGAATATGATTTAAATAAAACTGCATTAATCATGTCACAAACAGGTGGTGGTTGTAGGGCAACAAATTATATAGGATTTATACGTAAAGCCTTAAAAGATGCTGGATTTGCAAATGTACCTGTAATTTCATTCAACATTGTAGGAATGGAAAAAATGCCAGGATTTAAGATAACTGCACCTTTAATTGAAAGATTATTAAAAACTGTAATATATGGAGATTTACTTCAAAAAATGTTAACTAAGAATAGAGCATATGAAGTAAATAAAGGTGAAACCCAAAAACTATTTGACACTTGGATGGAAAAATGCAAAAAACTATTGCAAAAATCAACAAATAAAGAATTTAAACAAAGTATTTATGATATAGTAAATGACTTTGAAAAAATAGAATTAGATACATCAATAGAAAAACCTCGTGTAGGTATAGTTGGAGAAGTCTTAATTAAATATCACCCATTTGGAAATAACTATGTAGCAGATTTACTTGAACAAGAAGGTGCAGAAGTTATTCTTCCAGACTTTATGGGATTTGTAAAATTCATGGCAACACATAAAATAACATTTAATAGACTTTTAAATACAAATAAAACATCTTCAAAACTTATGAAAGTTGCAATAAAATTAATAGACTTATTAGAAAAAGATGTAAAAATAGCACTTGCAAATTCTAAAAAAGGTTACTTACAACCTTGTGATATATGGCACTTAGAAGATAAAGTAAAAGATGTATTGTCAATTGGAAATCAAACAGGAGAAGGATGGTTTTTAACAGCTGAAATGATTAAATATATAGAAAATGATATTCCAAACATAGTATGTGTTCAACCATTTGCATGTTTACCTAACCATGTAGTTGGAAAAGGTGTTATAAAAACTATTCGTAGTATGTATCCAGATGCCAATATATCTCCAGTTGATTACGATCCAGGAGCTAGTGAATCAAATCAAGCAAATAGAATTAAACTATTAATGACTGTTGCAAAAGATAATTTGCAAGCTAAACAAAATCGTAGAAAAGCAATTGAAAAAGAAAATGAAGATATTAAAGTTGCTGAAAAAAATACAGAAAAAATTACAGCAAAAAATTAAAAAATCATTTCTTAATTACTGGAATATTTTTTAGAAATTTGACATATAATAAAAAATGAGTTATAATACTCTCAAGACGTCGATAGCAAATCAAGTAAATGATGTAAAAAAAGACTAGGAGTCTCTCAAAACTTTTCCTAGTCTTTTTCCTTTTGGTCTAATCCTCTATGTGTTTTACAATTAAGTAAATTAAATAAAGTTTCAACACTTTTAGCAAATCTTTCAAGTAAATGACAACCTCCTTTCTACCTTTTGGTGAAAGGTAAATCTAATATACAACAAAAGCACTATTTAGTCAATATATATTCATAACTTTACTTTTTATTGAATTTGAACATGCTTAAAAAAAATGATATAATATATATATAATCACATAAGATAGAAGGTGATTTTATGAACTTAAAACAAAATAGAAAAAATGCAGCAGAATACCTAAAAGAATATAAAAAATTAATACCAAAAAGAACTTCCCTATTCAGTAAAAATTCTAGTATTGACATTTCTAAAATACATACTATGAAGGAAAAAACTGAGACTTTTTATGAAAGAAAAGTATTAATATCTCCTATGCTAATAGACAAAAATAGCATAAAGGATTATCAAGAAACTCTTGCATTAATAAAACAATTTCCAAGTGATATGAAACCAGAAACTGTAATAGAGAATAAAATTCTAGAACAAACTAGAAATCCTCAAAAAACAAGAAGAATTCTATTACCCAATATCGTAGACAATAATTTAGCGTTAATAGAAGATTATGATAATATGGTTGCATACTATTTATTAATGGACGGAGATTCTCCTGTAGAAAGATTTGCAAAAACAGAAATGTCTATGAAACAATATGGTGTAAAACCAGATTTAGGCTTATCTATTACGAAATATGGTGATAAAATAACATCAAAATTAGAAGAATTAGCATCATCTGGAAATAAATCCTCTAAAGAATGGGAATGTTTTAAAAAACAAGTCCTTCACAGTTTTAATACTGCAGAAAAAATAGGAAACTATCACGTAAATCCGGAAGAACATTTACTATGGGAAGAAAGATTAGTTAAATTAGGTATACTTGAAAGAAAACTTGATAGGGGAAATAAACAAAAAACATCCTCTCTTAGAGATAGTATTAAATATGATGTTGATACACCAAAGACAAAAAATGATGAAAATGACAAAAATAGAGGCACTGTTTCTCTAGAAAGTGCTTTACAAAAAAATGCAGAACAAATGTATATAAATACCGGAATGATACCTTTAGGTTACAAAAAAGACGAAAACGGAAAATTAGTAAGAATCTTACCAGATAAGAATAAAGAAAGAGTAAATCCATTGTCTGCTTCAAGAGAAAATTTATCTGCAACAAAAACTACACAAAAACAAGGATTAAGCCGTTAGAGGTGAATATATATGAATAAAAATTATTACGAAATTCTACAAATAAATCAAAACGCTTCACCTGAAATAATTGATAAAGCATATAAGACCCTTGCAAAAAAATATCATCCAGATTTACAAGAAGAAAGTAATAAAAAACAAGCAGAGGAAATTTTAAAAGAAATAAATGAAGCATATGAAATATTATCAAATCCAGATAAAAAAGCCTTATATGACCAAAATTTAAAGAATGAAGCTATATCTCAAGAAGATTATAATGAAATATATGAAGAAAATCAAAATTTAAAAAATACTATAAACAATATGCAAAACTCAACCTATAATAATTATGAAAATAATAGCAGTAATAATTTAAATAATGACTATAATAATATTAATAACAACATAAATCCAAATACTTACTATAACCAAAAAACTAACCAAGAATATGAAAAAATGAGAAAAGCTCAAGAATTAGAATATCAAAAACAACAATTAGCTTATCAACAACAACTAGAACAAGCAAGACAAAAAGCATATCATGATGCATATATACAAGATTTAAAAAATAGAGGTTATAGGATTAAATATAAAAAATCTTTAAAAGATTATATTAGAGGTATAATTACTATTATTCTTGTAATCATTATATTATTTGGAATTTGTCAAATTCCATTTGTACAAAACTTTTTTATAAATATGTATGAAGAAAATGAAATATTAAATAATATTGTTAACTTTTTCATAAATTTATTTAAGTAAAATGCATGTTCCTTTAAAACCCAAAACTTAATTATATATCAAAGAAGGTTTCCTATTTTAGGAAACCCTCTTTGATTATATTTCTCTACTCTGTACTAAAAGACATTACAAATTCATAATTATCTTTTAATTGCATAATTACATTAACTGTAGTTGTTGTATCATTTTCTCCTGTAATATCACTAAGTACAATTTCTTGTATATATGTTGAATTTTCATCTCTAAATGTTGTATATTCAACTTCATAATATAATGGAAATTTCTCTCTCATATATTGTTCAAAAGCATCTACTGAACCCCAGTTATTATTTCTAAATGTTTCGTCTAAAACATTATAAGCTGTTTTATAATCTCTATTATTTAACATTTGAACCCATTTATCTACATTCATAGCCACTTTATTTTGTTCATCTGCTGAATCATATTCAGCTTTAAATTTGTCTGTTGTTATTGTATAAGTATCTAATAATATTTTATAATCTAAAGGTCCATATTCTCTAAAAATATATAAGTTATTATACTTATCCATACAAACATATTCACTATATTCATCATAAGAATTTAACAAATATCTTTGTGGTTGTAAAGATAAAAGGAAATCTCTATTATTATTAATATATTTTTCAAGTTCTTCTAAACTTCCAAATCTTTTATCTCTATATTCTTCATCTAAATGATCATATGCTTCCTCTGGATTACTTAAAACTAATTTTTTATAATAATCCATATATTTTCTTGCAACTATTTCTGCATTAGATTGAGCATAATTAATTACATTATCTCCATTGCTTTCAATCTCTACCAAACTATTATCTAATAATTCTATATCATCAAGACTATTAATTCTTCCGTTTTGTGGTTCAATTGAAAACGTCATATTTGTTAAATCAAAATTCACAATAAGATATATATTACTAACAAAATTATAATTAGTATCTGCAATATATCCATATACAGCATATTTATATAAGTTGTTATCACTTATATATTTCATATCAAGAGGTACAAATAACATCTTTTCTTCAAATTTTTGTACAAAATTTTCTATATTTTCTACAGTTATATTATTTTGTTCTACATATTCTTTACTTAATAAATTATATATCTTTTCATTCTCATTAACGATTTTTTCTTGTTCATCATTTTCATTATTTGCAAAATATGATGAATTATTTTCATTCAAGAAATCTAAATATGCATAAACGCATTGTTCAACTGTATACATTCGTTCTTTTTCCTCTTGCGTAAAAACAACTTCTTCTTCAACTTGCAATGATTGTTCTATCTTATTTTCTTCCTGTTCTTGGCTTATTTCTGTAATTATTGTATTATCACTTTTATTTATAACTACAATTACAACAATAAGTATAACTATTAAAATAGAAATCAATATAATTAATTTTTTAACTAAACTTTTATTCATATCTAATATCCTTCCAATAATATTATATATATTATTTTAATTAGTTATTCTTAAAGCATAACATCCTTTTGATTGTAAAAATCCTACTGTTCTAGTCGCTCCATCATATCCATTTGCCATAGGCTCAACTGCTGGATTCATTACTTCTGGAACACCTTTTACTTGCACGTTACTTCCTGAAACACTATATACCATTACAACATGGTAATCTGTAGTATATTGAACTATATCACCTGGTTGTAATGCATTCATATCTGTAATAAGTTGTACATTTATTCCCATACTTTGGAAATCATTTATAGACAATGATGAATTAGTACGTGCCCATAATTTCTCTGCTCCTGCTGCTTGAGAATATCCTGCTTGTAACAAACATTCTTGTATAAATGAACTACAAGATAGTGTTCTTAATCCATTATTAGCAATTGGGAAAGTATAGTCTACTGGTCCAGTATTTCTATATGTGTAATTATTATCAAATAAATATCTTGCAACTGTATCTGCTGCTTGTGTTAATGCTGTTGCTCCACCTGTTGGTTTTTCTAAGTCCTTAAATTGGTCATAGTACCTCCTTGCAGCTTCTGTTCTAATACTCATTCTAGGAATTCCCGGTTTTTCAAAAACCCAACAAAATGCTATTGCTGCATCTTCTGGAGTTGTAGCATTTTTCCAATCATCTGGTGAATATCCTTTATAAGTACTTAAGGCATATGTAGCAAATCCATTTGCTCCACCACCTGGTGTTATTTCTCCTATCAAGAACTCTATTTGAGCATTTTCATCGCTTGGATCTACTCCTTTTGATGTAGCATAACCTTCAAGTTGAGTTCTTCTTCCTCCTGTCCACTGGCATAAACCAAATCCTGCTCCAGTTGAAGCTTCTACAGTTCCTGCATTAAATCCAGATTCTGCTTCAATATTTCCTAAAACTCCAGCTGCTGCTTCTTTACTATATCCAGCATCTATAACAGCCCACCAAACTTTTTCTTGTATACTTCCACCATATAAGCCACTCATACTTGAGAAAGATTCTAAGCTAAATTCACTAAAATCATACTCCAAAACTCCAAAAGGTATATCTGTAGCCCTATATATCAAATATTTTGTTAAATTCAATAAATTGGCTGTTCTTTCATTATTTTCAATTATTGAAAATAAATATCCTGAAGTTCTAACTTTTGATATCATATTATGCTCATTATATAATTCAACAAAAACATTTTCTTTTCCTTCTGTTTTAAAATCTCCACTTTCATATGTATTTGTTATAGTTCTAATTTCTGTTCTTATTCTTTCATAAATATCATATTCGTACATTATATCATTTCCGTCTTCATCCTTTTCTCCTGTAGGTGCACTTCCACTTTCAATAATAGTTTCTCCAGACCAAGAAGTAGTTGATGTGTCTGTAACCTTACCCGGAACATCTACTATTTTTTCCTCGTTATCACCTAGACCTATAACAGCTTCACTATAACTATTTTCTTGATATGTCTTTACACACCAAGTACTAACATATGTAAGGTCTACCCTTGTACTAACGTTTTCAATTATAGTAGTTGTAGTTGTTTGATCTGCCCAATCAGTTGAAAATTCAGGCTCTGTTGCCACTGTTTTTCGCTGAGGAGTTGTATCTGTCCTTGTTGTTGTAACAGTGTCTTGAACTGCTATTACAATCTCTGATTCCATAACTTTATCTGCCAAATCTATTGAAAATCCTGCATAATCAGTATCTATGTAGAAGTATAACAAATATTCAAATGGCATCATATATTTCTGTAATGCTGTTTTCAAATTCATAGAATTACTTGATTTTAATTCTACACTACCATCTTCCTTAACACTCCAAGTAACAGTAACTAAATTTCTTTCCTCATCTAATGTATAAGATTTTAATGCATTTTCTGTATCTCCATTATCTATATACCCCTGTAATGTTTCTGGTGCTACATAATGCATACTTATAATTCTTGATTCTACACTGTTTGTATAAGTAGCATCATTTACTGCTGTAGCAGTATATCCACTATGGTCTGCTTTAAAATACTCATCAATTCCTTCTACAATTCCTTCTGCGTATTTTTCTACTCCATCTCCAGATATAATATCTGCATCTGGATCCCCATCTAAGAAACCTCCTTCTGTAACAACTGATGGGAAACCAGTAATTCCAGCACTTTCTATAATTCCTAGACTTCCAACAGCACATTTTTCTGTATCTGGACCAGCTTGTCTATTTGTTAATCCCATAGAAGTTGAAATTGAATTAGACAAGATTTCAGCAAGTTGTTGTGAAATTCCATCTTCTTCTTTATATATAACTTCAACTCCTGTACCTCCACCTGAATTAAAATGTATTTGTATACACAAATCAGGATCAGCATTTTTAGCCAATGTTGTTCTATCTCCTACTTGTATACCTCCAGGATTATCAGTTGTACTTCCTGTTTGCACTACTTCAATATTTGAATAATCATCTAATAAATCTTCTACTTTTTCTGCTACCTCTATTGTAAGCTCTTCTTCAACTAAATCTCCACTAACAGCTCCTGTATCATTTGTATTATTATGTCCAGCTGCAATGGCAACTACATATTCTTCTCCTTCTTTTCCTATAATATTATCACTATTATTACTTCCAGCTCTAGAAGTAACGGCTACCTTTGTTCTATTTTCTTCATTTGTTAATTCACTACTTTCATTACTTACCTCTTCAACTTTAGTTAGCTCTACTCTACCAGAAAGATTACCATTTTTTACATTCAAATAAATAGTAGTATCTCCTGTTAGATCATTTGTTTCTGTTTCATAATCTCCTGCATATGTAACTATATCTCCTGCTTCTGCTTGTAAGATTAAAACATCTTCTAACAATCTCAATTGTTTTCCAGAATTCCAACTTTTTATAGTATCTTCATTAATATTAGATGAAGAAGAATTTTTACTTTCATCAACTGCAAAAACAGATATTAACTTAACAAATCCAACTGTTCCATCTTGTTTTTTCACTTCTACATATACAGTCGTATTACCAGTTAAAGCATTCTCATCCAATTCATATTTGCCTGTATAAGTAACTCTCTCATCTTTTTCTACATATATTTTATTTCCATTATCGTCATATTTTTCCTGCCAATATCCAGTATCTCTCAATTCCTCATACATTGGAGTTCTAGTAACAACATATAATTGTTCTCCTTCACTCCAACTACTTATTCTATTTTGATCATTTCTATCTGTAATTTCTACAGTATCCATAGCAGACTCTTGCTCCAAACTAGATGTTTCACCTTTACCTGTATTTTTCATTTCTCCAATATCTTTATTAGGTGTAACTCTCCTTATTCTCACTGCTCCTTGGAATCCATCTGTAGAACTTGCCGGAACTGTACCTCCTAAATCAGGAAATTGAGTATAAAGCTCTGCTTTTATCATTTTCTTTAAAAAATCTGTATTATTATCAGGAAGGTTATGCGTTCCAGCTTTTGAATTTATTTCTGCAACTAAATCTTCTAGTTTATCATCTACATCATCTACAAAATCTAAATAATATCCATTTGTTTCGTCACCTTTAATTTGAACTAGCTCTGCAACATCTTCTATTTCCAAATAATCATAAATTTTTTGTGGTGTATCTCTTGCTGTAAATAGTTCTACTACCCAGTCAAGAACAGTTGCTCCTATTAATAATGGAATAAGTAACTTTAAAAGTATTAACAATACTGGTTTTAAAGCCATCATTATTGTTTGCTTAACCGTCTTTTTTTCTTTACTTTTTGCTTTTTCTTTTTGACTATTTTTAAAATTATTTATCAGTCCCAAATACACTCACCTCTTTTCCATTTATAACTTATTTTATATTTGAACTTCAAATGTATCACCTGTTATATTACTATCATTACTATATTCACTAGCATTTACTATATCTTCAAAGTGTATACTTTGTATTTCCATTAGTTCCCTATATGAATCACTAAATTTAATTTTAATAGTTTTAGATTCTTGTGAAAAAAACTGTAAATCTTCTTCATTATTTTCATATAAAACTGCTTCAAACTTATTTCCTAGATTATCCTCAACATAACATGTATTTGTTTTTCTTCTTGTATCTAGTATTATATCTTCATCAGTTTTATTCTTTATTCTTAAAGTATAAATCTCATAATCTATATATTTATCTACTGCTCCTACTTCTACAGATAATCTATCATCTTCACTTTTTTGATTTATTACCTCTGTACCGATATAACTATTAACATTTAATTTATAACTTCCTCCATCAGGTACAATTGTTGCAAAATCTTCTACATAATCATCATCAGTTTTTCCTGTACTAAGCATATTATCAAAAATTCTTACTTGATATATATATATATCATTTGAAATAGTCCAAGCTTGAAATGAAAATTGCTTATTTCCTTCGAATTTATCCTTATAATACAATTCCTCAAATAACTCCTCAGTTTGATACATTATTCTTTTTATATCATCACTTAACATATCATAAGCTCTTTGTGGCTCATGATTTACACAATATGTATAAAACTGATCTATAATTTGAGCTAAATCTTCACTATATTTACTTGATACATTACTACCTGAAATAATAGATTGGCTCTCATTACTATAAGAAACAACATTAGATGTTGTTTCTTCATTATTCATATTTTCTTGTGTTTGATTAGCTTCTTTCAAAGCATTATTTACAACCTGTAACATTAGCCAACCTAATATTATAGCTAAAACTATCGCCCATACTTTTAATTTATTTTGATTATAGAATCTCCACAATTTATGCATATCAATTCCTCTTTCTACATAAATACCTAAAATATTTTAGTTTTCTAACCTCTTCTTGGTCTTCCTCTACCTCTTGGTGGATTTATAGCATGTCTTCTTCCCATCTCTTTCATTCCCAAAGCTTCTGTATAGAAATTCCATACATCATTTTGATTTCTTTCACCTGAAACATTTGCTTTTATTAACTCTTGCATACTATTACGTTTTTTATCATCAATTACATAATCTTTTCCATAATCTTTTGTAAGATTTACAATGTCTATCATTTTTTCATGATTATTTCCACTTACTCCACCATGTTTTGCTTCCATAGTCAACCCTGTTTCTATTTGTTTTTCATCTGTAATTCCTGCTTTTTGATAATCAAAACTTGCTGCCATTAAATCTTCTGCCTTTATATTATTATTTCCTGTTTCTTGAGCTATTCTTCCTGCCATCTGTTCATATTTAGCTTGTTCATCTTTATTTCTCATAAATCTAGCTTTTTCTCTTTCATTTACTCTATTTGCTGCTTGTTGTGTTGCATAAGCTGCTCCATACATATCTTTATCTCTGTTATACCTATATTCTTCAAGTTTATCTTCAGCAGAATCTCTAGTTCTTACAGCAAGACCAGCAACTCCTTCAGGCACATTTCCTGCTGCTTTTCCTATAGTATTTCCTGCTATTGCACCTGCACCAGCATAAGTTAAAGCTTTTGAGAAATCTCCTGAAGCAACACCAGCTGCTAAACCTACAGTTGCACCTGTTGCAATTCCTAAACCTCTAGCCGCAAGCTTAGCTCCTTTTAATCCATATTTGGCACCTTTTTTAGCTCCTCTTATTACTCTTTTCTTTGCATAGTCTAGTCTTCCTGCTCTTTGTGGAATATTTAAATTTTGAGTTTCTTCTTGATCTTGAGTTTGATTTTGTCCATCTCCTTGATCTTGTTGAGGAGTATTTTGATTAAATCCTAATAAAGCCCTATCTTCATCACTTAAATCTTCCATGTTTATTTGACCATCTGCAATTTGTTCTTCTAAAGCCTCTCTTCTTGCTTGTCTTACAGGATCAAAATCATCTCCTCCTCTGTTAGAATCATTTTCTTCACTATCTTGTCCTGTATATCCTTGTGTATTTACACCAGTATTTGCTCCATTACTTCCATCATCACTTCCATCACCAGTTCCATTATTTCCAGCAAATGCTCCTAATAATCCTCTATCTTGTGTTCTTACTCTAGGAGATGTAGAACCTGATGCATCTCCACCAGCACTACTACCTCCTCCAGATTTAGTTTTTCCTTTACCTAGTAAAGATGCTACTTGTTTTACACCAGACATTGCTAAAGCTCCTCCAGCAAAAGTTCCAAATCCACTTGTTGTATCTGCCTTATCAAATCCAAACATTTTCTTAATAAATTTTTCTGCTGGTATTAAAAATCCTATTGCAACTAATGCATATATCATATTTTGTTCAACTAAATCCATAGCAGAAGAAACTAATGCTGTATATAATATTAAATGTACTGGCTGTAAAATAGCATTCATCGTGTACTCTTTAAACCAGACATTAAATGCTTGTGCTTTTCCATCTCCTGCTCTATCAATAGGATATGTTAAAGCTACTAATGGTGCTATCATTGTAAAAAATGCCATATATAAAAATCTTTTAAAATACATAAATGTAAATATACAAGTATAAATAACTAATGCTAAATAAATAATTGAATAAGCTGCTGTAGTAGATACTGTACTTGATTGAGCATTAAATCTAGCATATCCTATTAAATTTGTTCTAAATTTAACTTCATCACTAGTACCTGCATTAGCTGTAATTGTAATTCCATCATCTATAGTTTGAGCAAATAAATCTGTAAATCGATCTGTAATCATTAATATACCTGACATAATAAAATGTATTACAAAAACCAAACATAGTGCAACCACCCAATCTTGTAGGGATTCTTTATATTTTGCCTTATCAACAGATGTAGAACTAATTAAAATTCTAATTCCTAAATAAACTAATACTGATAAAAGACCAACTATAGCTATATTTCTAAATGATCTATACCATGTTGCTATCGTACTACGCAAAGTACTTCCTGCAGCTGACTGTGCAGCTTCTATAGCCTCATCTCTATCACTGACTGCTTCATAATTATTAGGTCTTAAAAAATTAACATCTAATGCTGCTATATTATTTGCAAATATATTTTCTGGTGAATATAGCATATTAGGAATTTCAAATTTTTCACCTACAATAAATGAAAAAATATTATTTGTATTTATTTCTCCTTCATCATATGAAACATCCGTAGTTTCATCATCTGGAACATACAACCATGAAGCTTCATTATCTAAATTCTGGTTATCGAGTGATAGCATCGCCGAACCAAATCCATTTGCTCCCAGCATAAAGTGGTTCAAAGCACTCATTACTATGTCACCTAATTGAACAATTAAATTCAATAACTCCTTAAGTAATGTACCTATAAGACCACCTTGGTCTGGATCACTTTCTGCTGCATAAACTGAACTATAATTTGGTGCTATTGAAAATATCAAAACCAATGCTATTAACATTACTATTATAATCTTCTGTAACAAGTTCTTTTTGGTTAAAAACTCCATTTTTTCCTCCTAAAATTAAATAGTACCAGCTGTCTTTCTCATTTTCACTAATTTATTTAAGTTTGTTTCAACAAATTCAAATTCCTTAGCAGTAGGAGTTATTTGTATAATAGCTGTATCAGCTCCTACTTTTAATAATCCCTCTCCTTTTAAACAAGTAATTAGGAAATTTGCTTCTCCATCACTTAGTTTAAATACTTTTTTCAAGTATTCTATTTCTGATTTATCTTGAGCTAAAAATAATTTTGTATCTGATGATGTCAAAACTGCTTGAGCCTCTGGTTTCTCATAAAAGTCTTGGAACCTTTGAGAAACAATAGCCAATGATACATTTCTTTTTCTCGCACGTCTTGCCATTGTATTTAAGAAATCTACGGCTTCTGGATATGGTAACAACATCCATGCCTCATCTACCAAAACTCTTTTTTGTTTTGCTTTTGTTCTATCTTCACTATTTTTCTTTACATATTTTTCCCAAATCCAAGAAAGTAGTATTTGTTGAGCAAGTGGTCTTGCAAATCTTTCTTCCAATTGAGAAATATCCAAATTTATAAATGGTGCTCCATCTAATAATTCAAACGTAGATTGTCCATCGAAATATGCCATTTGTCCATTATACTCTCTTATATATTGTCTCATAACTTTAAGTAAATAACTAAAATGGAATTGGTAATTTGGATCTTTATTATCTTTAGCTTTTTGTTCTATTCTTCTATACCAACTACCTATTGTTGGCATATCTTTTTTCTCATGATATAATCTATCTCCTCTTTGGAAAGTACCTCCTGCCTTATATAAACTAGAAGGATCATTTGTTATTCCTATTGCTTTATACTCTTCTGCAACAGATTCTGCAATTACCTGTTTTGTTAATTCATTAACTTCCTTACTTCTTGTACTTCCTCTTGCCATTGTAAGTAACGCTTGTGTAACATCTTCTACTTTATTTTCCACATTTAAAACAATTCTTTCTCTTCCTGTTATTTCATCTTTTATTGTTTCTGGTTCTATATCAAATAAATTAATTACAGTTTTTGAATTTGGACTTAATGTAACATTAATTCCCCCTAAGCTTTCTGCAACTATTTGATACTCTCCTTCAGCATCTAATGCTAAACTCTCAATTCCCATTAATATAGCAGATCTTGAAATTAATGTTTTCATAGTTACTGATTTACCTGCTCCAGATTTTGCAAATATAACCATATTATAATTTGTTAAAGAAGGATGGAAATTATCAAACAATATAGGTGTTCCTGTTTGTTTATTAAATCCAAGTGGTATTCCCGTAGGATGTCCCACCTCAGAAGTAGTAAATGGAAATACTGTTCCCATAGATCTACTATCAAAAGAATGTTTTTTCTTTATCTTGTCATCCATTAAAGGTAAATTAGATTTAAATGCATCTTCTTGTATTGCCCATGCACTCTTTATACCTACTAATGATTTTGACATCTCTGTTGATAATAACTTTGTTAATCTATCTAAATCATCCAAACTATATGAAAATAATGTAGCAATAATTGATGCATCATACATCTTATTAAATCCTGCTGCTATTTCATCTCTTAATTGTTCTGCCTCAAATCTTTTTTGTGTTAATGTACTTTCTCTATTTATATTTCCTCTGTCTGCTGCAACAATTCTTTCTGTTTCCAATTCATTTATTACTTTATTTAATTCATTTTGTGATCTTGCTTCAGCAATTGGTGTTATATATATTGATGTATTTACATCTCCAAAGAAGTATAAATCTCTAAATAATTCTGGAAATGTACACATACGTGGTAATGTTGAGATAAAAAAGCTTCTTGCATATCTTTTTACATTAGAAATTATTTCTAAATGATCTATCTTCGATGCATCAATTCCAGAAGGTGCAATTAACTCTTTAATAGTCTTTTTCTTTAAAACTCCTGGTTCTTCTTGTCTAAGCATTTGTTGTTTTCTTTTTTCTTCCTCTAGTTTCTTTTTTGACTTTCTCATTGTTATTGTCCTCTCCTTCCTCTTTTGAATTTTCTAACTCATTTATAGCCTCAACTGCTACATCTGGTCCAATATAATTTCTATTATCCCCTATAATTATTTCAGCCATTTGTTTAATTAAATCTTCTAAATCTCCTTCTTTTTGTTCAGCTTTTTGTTGCGCCTTTGATTTTACTTTATCAACAGTTTGATTTGCCAAATCTACTGCTCTATCATGAACTACTTGATCTAATGCCTTTATTTTCTTTTCAAATACATCTGGTGCTGTAGAATATAAATCATCATATCCAGCCCTCATAGCTTTATCAATTCCAAATGTTTCGGATTCATCTCTGTTATATGCTACATATAATAACTCAATTAATTCTTTTGAAGATAATATCTTACCACTAATAGAACATGCTGACAAAGTTCTAATTATAGATTGTGCCTTTGTATATAATTCTGAAAAAGCCATATTCCTAATTTCTTCTATTCCATATTTTCCTTCGTCTGTATTTTCTTCTGCATAATAAGAAATAATAATATAATATTTTTTATTTAACACACTTTTATTTAAACTCATTTTTTCTGTATCTTGGACAATATCTCTTCCATATTCAAGCATATTTCTTTGCTTTGTAAGTTCAAATAAGTATCTATCTAATTCTTCTTGTGTATATTCTTCAGAATTTTTCATATTATTATATTCAAACATCATTCTTCTATATCTTTCTTCAATCTCATTAACTCTAGATTTATAATTTGATATACTACCTTCCAAATTAATTGTTCTAGTTTGAATATATATTTGAATTGGATGTCTTAGTGTATTTAAAAATTGTTGGAATCCTTCTTCAACAGCTACCTTTTCCATATTAGACATTAAGTCATAATTTACTCCTTGACATTCAACAACCATTAAATATCTTTTCCCTTTTCTTTGAACAATCATATTGTCTTCAACTTTATCAAAATCCATAAAATCCATTATTGATTGTTTTGTATATGAATTACTGATAGTACTTTCATTATTCAATTTCTTATCATTTTGTTTTAATTTATCTTTTTTTCCTTGCTTATTAGATGATGATTCCCTTGTTTTTAACACTAAAAACACAACAACAAGAATCATTAATATAAAAAACATTACTCCTAAAACTATTATCAAAGCATTTGATATAACATCCTCACTCATCTTTTGTTTCCTCCTTTTCTAGATTTTCTTTATCTCCTGTTTCATATACATATATTCTATTTTTTTGCATTTTAAATTTTATAGCTCTTATTATTACATCATCAATATTTTCTCCACCTGTACTTCTGGTTATATTAAAATTATTTGAATCAGGAACTTTAAACGTTCCAATAATAAATCCTATTAAGGCAAATATAACAATGAAAACTATACCAACTACTCCCATTGATAATAAACTAAATATTAAATAAAATACTAAACCTATTGCACCACCTATAGCAGTACATATTAATGCCTTAGCAGAAAATATAAACAAAATCCTTCCTTCACCTTTTACGTTTCTTGGTAAATTATATGTTCCCAAATGACTTCCTCCTTTGCATAAAAACTCCAATTATACTTATATACAATTATACCAAAAAAAGTCGCAAATTGTAACATTTTTAGCAAAAAAAATTAAAAATAATGTATTTTTAATACAATTGTAATATCTCTGTAACAAATTTAGCCTAAAAACAAGCTTATTTCAATTAATTATACTTATTTTTAAATCATATTTTATAAATTTAAACATATAAAAAAAAGAGAGCTTTTTTTGAACTCTCCTTTTATAAAAAATTTTACTATATTTTTTATGCACTTACACCTGTAAAGAATTGGTAAATAACTTGTGCTAAAGCTGAAGCTGCAAATATTAATGCTGCACCAACTATGTATGGCATCATTGTCTTTTTGTATTCTGCTTTTTCTTCTGCACTACCCATCATATATTTAATACCTAAAACTATTAAGATTACAACAGATAGAACTATACCAACTACTTGTAAGATACCTATAATACTATTTCCTACATTTGTAATTTCAGTTGTTCCTTGAGTTGATGTATTACCATTCATATCTCCTGGCTCTAATGCAAAAGAACTTATTGATATAGAAATAACCATCATTAAAACAATAATACTTGTAAATATTTTTACCATTTTTTTGTTCATTTAAATTCCCTCCTTTTACTATTCAAAATTTATCTATAATGAAAATTTTAAAAACTACTTCATCTTTTTTATTATAACATTATATCACATTTTTTGCAACTTTTTATAAATTTATTAAAAATTTTGTGCAAGTTTATATATAATTTGTGGTATCAATGTTCCTGTAAATAATAAGAAAGCTCCTATTAAATATGGTTTTAAAGTTTCTTTATATTCTGCTTTTTCTTCAACACTTCCCATCATATACTTAATACCAATTACCATTAGCATTATTACTGATATTACAGTTCCTACAACTTGTATTATTCCCAAAATATCCTCTGCTTTACTAACTAGTCTGTCTGCATTTCCAGGATTTCCTTTATAGTCATCTAAATTTCCTAGTCCTAAATCATCTGCATAGCAAATACTCGGTAATATAATTATAACACATAATACAAATATAAAAATAATTTCTAATAATTTCTTCATATTATCACCTACATTCCCTGTAACATTGTTACTACAATTTTCCATATTGCAAATGCTCCAAATACTACTACACATCCTACTACATATGGAATTAATAATTTTTTGGCCTCTACCTTTGT
>CALXXH010000002.1 GCA_944392635.1 uncultured Clostridia bacterium
TCTAATTGTACATATATATTTCCTTTTGATTGTGGATCTATATTTAATATTGCTTCATTTCCTCCACCGATTATTATTTTTGTATAGTTATCTACATTTTCATTTGTTGTTGTATAATTTACTTCTGTTCCTGAAACTATACTTCCATCTGCATTCATTTGTGTTCCTATTCCAACTATATTTGCATATTTTGTATCATAATAATCTTCTAATTCATATATTTGTGTTTTTAGAGTTGTTGCTTGGTTCTTGATTGATATTACATATGTCATTTTTACACTCAATTTATCATCTGCATTTTCTCCATCTTTATACATTATATCTGATGCATATAAATATCTTGTATATGACATTGATCCATATAGTCCTTCTTCTTGAAATTTTACTTGTGGCTCTAATTCATGGGCCTCTGTTACTCCTTCATCTGCAAATTCATTTGCAAATACACCGTTTTCTTCCCATAAATCTTCATTTAATCTATCTGCATATACATATATATGTTCTGCTCCTGCTACAGTCACATTTGCTCTTTCTATATCTTTTACTACTGATAAATCTGGTTGCTCTCTTTGATATAGTCCCATATTTATGTTTTCTATTTCAGTTGTTCCTTGTTTTCTAATATCTTCTGCACTCTTAATGTCTGATAAATATCCACTTCCTCCTACTGATGTATATCCATTATATGTTGTTGCTGTAATTAAATATTGTTCATCTGTTTCATTTATTGGGAATAATTGTCCATCATATCCATATTCAACATTCTCTCCATAGTTTACACTACTTTTTTGTGTATTTGTATTATAGTCATAATTTATACTATGTATTTGCTCTCCATTTGAATTATTTGACTTTCCTACATTTTCTTGGTTATTATCATCATCTGCTATTTGTGCATATTCTGCATTAAATATGTCTCTTTCTTCTCCTTCTAATGCTTTTGAACCATTCTCATTTAATATATCTAATATTGGTACTGGCGTATAACTCATTCCATTATATGTGAATTCTATATAGTAATTATCAAGTTCATCTATTAAAACGTCTACCATTCTATATGCTCCATTTGCATCTGTCTTTATTTCATTTACTTCTTCACCTGAATCTGTTTCAAAACTAATTGTATTTCCATTTCCATCTTTTAATCTTACTGTTACATTTGCAACTAGCTTATCCCCATTTCTTTCATCTGTATCTGGAGCTGTATATAGATAATCTCTTACTGATGTTTTGCTACTTATCATGTCTTCCCATACATATCCTGAAAGTTTGATATATTTTCTTCTGTTATTATATGTAATTGTACTAAATCCTGAATCAGTAACCCCTGATGCATCTGTTAAATCATTTAGTCTGTATCTTTGAGCTGCTGAACCATTATTAGTATGTACTTGCACATTTGTCGTATTAGCTGATGAACCATTAGTAATATCCATATATAATCCATTACATTTTGAAACTAATGAATAATTTCCATTTCCTTCATCTTGTATCTTCCATTTTTGCGCATCTGTATCATTTCCTTGATATATTTGCACATTTGCACCTGGTGAAGTACTTGCTCCTGCTACTTCTACATATTTATTAGCAGATAATGAAATTATTGAATAATATCCTTCCCCTAAATATCTTATATAGAATTTTTGTGCAATTGATTTATTCATATCATATAATGCAACATTTGCACCATTATATGTATATGCATTGGTTACTTCAATTACTTTATTAGCCCCTACATTTGATTGGATTTCATATGTTCCATCTTCTATAACTTTTTGATCATCATCTATAATATTTGATTCAGGAACTGTTGTATATGATTTTTGTCTAGTTACCTCTATTGTAGAAATAGCACCTGTTCCAGTTTCACTTCCATTATCCCAAGATATATAATCATCATCTAATTCATATCCGTAATAATCATCACCTACTGAAATCTCTTCTACAATATATGTACCCACTAAAATATTATGAATTTGTATTAATCCTTCACTGTCTGTTATGAATATTGTAGCTTCACTTTCATTAGTAGTTGTAGTCATATTACTAAAATAAACTTCACCTTTTGCTTCACTTATTGGCTCTCCATTTTCATCAATTCCTATTACATATTCACTATTTTCATTCATAACTCTATATCTTATATTTTCCATTGGCATTCCACTATCGCCATAATCTGGATCTTTTTTTACTATTTCAAGGTTTCCTGTTTGTTTTTCATTAGTCAAACTATATGTTCGAAGTATTCCTGAATATATATGTACTTCTTCACTTTCAAGTATTTCATATCCATAATGTCCATTTGAAACTTCACTTATTTGATATACTCCTGGAGTTAAATTGTCAACATGAATTGATCCATTTTCATCTGTTGTAAATGTTTCGTCATATCCTAACTCATCACTTTTTACATTTATTTCTACATTTGGAAGTTTAACATCACTATCATCTGCATCTTGTTTGATTATATCTAAACCTGCATTAAAGTTTACCCATTGAACAGTAGCTGATGTATTTTCATCCCAATAATCATCACCTTCTTCATATACATAATCAGTAGTAACAACTCCTTGGTGATTTTTGTAATAATTAACTGCATCACAAGTTCCTCCAATATATGTATAATGTCTTGATCCTGTTTTAGTCCAATGACGATGAAGGCTTCTTGACTTAGTTTGTGTAAGACTTACACTACTTATTCCTCTATCATATAAGGTAGATGATAAACTTATATAAAAATCTATATTTCCTGTACTTCCAAAAGGATTATTACCATTTCCATTTGCATCACATAACCCCCATCCATCTATTCTATTACCAGATTTATCTAGTATAGTTATAGTTTGTCCTGTTGTATTAGTAGTTATTTGGAATGGTCCTAAAACATAGTTATTACCTATTTTTCTTACACCTATTTGGTCGTTTCTCTTTGATAATTGTACTCCTTCTGATATAGCATTTGTAGCACCATAATTTATTGCCGTAGTATTATTATAATCATTACTATATGAACTTTCACTATGATAGCAATATGCATTATCTCCTTCTATATCTGTATGCCAACCTGCTGCTACCCATTCATGATTTGAGCAATATCCTGTTCCTGTTGGTCCTCCTGAAAATCTATGTTGAGTACGACTTTCATAATGGAAGTTTACCGCAAAAGCATTTCCACAAGTAAACATTCCAACTAGGACAAATAGCATTATAGAAACTCCAAGCTTTGATATTTTACCTATATTAAATTTTAGCTTAATTGCCACAATAGTTAATATAGCTATAATTAATACTATTACTCCAATAGATATATACATTCCTAAACCTGTACTTATAGAAATAATTAATTGTGCTTCTGAATAATCGTCTTCATTAGATTTTCTATTTCCTGGTGTTGAATCTGCATCATTTACTCCTTCTATAGTATCTACACTTCCTATTTCTGCTGCATTTGTAAATGTACCTGTATCTTCTCCATTCATTGTTTTTGTCAATGTCAAAACTATTTCTTTACTTTCACCTGGATTTAAATCTTGATTCATTAAACTTCTATTAACTAATAATTTACCATCAGTTGTCCAGTTAGTATTACCTTTTGAAGAAAAAGTTAATCCATCAGGTATATAATCATATATTTCACTTACCTTTACTTTTGCTTCTCCTTCATTTGTAACTACAATTTTATATGTTACTGAAACTTCAGCACCATTAATTTCTTTAGCTCTTATTTCTACTCTACCTAATTTTGTATTATCATATGAATAATATTTTGTTCCTGAATTTGTTGTTACAGAAACATTTGTTAAATATTTGTCTAGTTTTAAGTCATATCCATTTTTATTTACTAAACCAATATCTATATTATTTGCATCTTGTGTTAAGCTTATAGTATCTGTAACTCCAACATTTACTCTAACTCCATTTAAAGTTATTTCTTGCATCGTTACATCAGAGTTTGAACTTTCTGGTACTCCATTTGCATTATATTCTGTTAATAAATAATTTTGTGTATTATATCTAAATATTACAATGTAATTTCCTTGCTTTAAATTTGAAAATGTATATCTACCATTATTAATTGTTGTAGTTGCTTTTACATTGTTTGAGTCTGCCATATCTACTAACATTACTTGTAATCCACTTATTAAAGGTTCATTGTCTTGTCTATTACCATCTCCATTTACATCATTCCAAGAAGTTCCTGAAATACTATATACTGTGTCATCTGGATTACTTGGTTCTTCTGGATTAGTTGGATTTTCTGGATCTTCTGGATCAGTTGGTTCACCAGGTACACTTGGTTCATAACCTTCATCAACATTATATGGTAATATGATATGCTTTATGACATTAGATATTTTTGTATCTATTTTATCTATTGTTTCACTTTCAGTTATGTGATCCATATTAGGAGCTTGAACTATTGCACTGTTTTCTATTTCTGTTCTTTCAAACACAAGTCCAGCTGTGGTTTTAACTGTTATATTTACAGTTTCTCCTTTTGGTATATTTATATAAATATCAACATTTGGTAATTTATTTCCATCTGTGTCTGTTACTGAAGAATATAGCTCCTCTGTTGCTACTTTTTTTTCACTATATCCTATTGGTACTTGTACTTCTCCTTCATCACCAGTTACTGTTTGAAATTCTTTATCAAAATATTCATAAGTCACACTTACAGGATTTACATTTTCAGGTAAATAATCTAAGACATTTACATATATACCTTCAAGATTACTATTTTCCTGATTCTTTGGTGCACTTATACATTTAATAGAAATATTATAATTTATTTTTTCTCCATATCTAACTTCTTCACCTTCATTGTCAGAAGACATTGTTACTGACAATTCTGAAACATTATAAGGTATAATATTTTCATTTGTTTTATATTCTTTGTCATCTACTATAACTACAGCATTTGCTTTTAATTTTACTTCTCCATTTTTTGCTTCTAGCTCTCCACTCTTTATTTGTTCTTTTACAATTGATTCATCACCTATTATTAGCCCTAGTTTATAGGTTCCACTTTCACTTGCAGTTATTGTAACTTCAGTTCCATTATAACTTATTGAAGCTCCTGTTATTGGTTCTTCATCTTCTTTAAGGTCTATATTTGTACTATATTGCGTTTTATATGCCTCAAGATATACTCTACCATTTGAAACATTTTGTTCTGTTATAGAAAATATCTTTGGTAAAGTTAATTTTATTGTTGCTTGTTTCCCTTCTGGAATATCTAAATTAACCCCATAAAGCCATTCATCGTCTGGTCCATCCATTTTTGACCAAAGAAAAGCTTTTACTTCTGCTTGTTCAACAACATTATTCAAAGTATAATTATAACTTTCAGTATTAGCAATATATACTTTTATATTAGTTATTATCTCTTTTTGTGCCTCTTCATCTAACAAATCTTTTACTTGCACTTCATATGACTGCTCTATAGTTTGACCAGCTTTTAAAGTACCTATATTTATCTCTTTTTCTTTTAAATCTTCATCAAAATTATATTGATAGC
The DNA here is from genome assembly GCA_944392635.1 of uncultured Clostridia bacterium. GTDB lineage: Bacteria > Bacillota > Clostridia > TANB77 > CAG-508 > CAG-269. The sequence goes on from CALXXH010000002.1 coordinate 5,522, forward strand.
TATAATCATCTGGAAAACTAAAGTTTGAATCCAATTCTCCATATTTTGTTCCATCTGGTATAGTTCCTACTACTCTTATGTCTTCAATATCTTTATCTAATGTATTTGTAATTTTTACATTATATTTTATGAATTCACCTTCATAAATAGTATCACCATCTTTTAGATTTGTATTTCCTCTTACTGGGTCAATTTCAACTTTTAGTCCTTCAATTTCTTCTACTGTTGCTGTTCTAACACTTTCTTCTACATTTTTTTCTGCTGCCTCAGTAATTGTTGATATTAAATCATTTCCTTCATCTAAGATATTTGAATCGTTTTTAGTAAGATTTTGTTCATTTTGTACTTCTTCATAGTTTTCTATCGATACTTCCTTTTCTATATTTCCTTGTTCAGAAGTAGCATTTGTAGTAAATTCATTAGTATAAAGTAGATTTATTTTACTTTGAGCACTTTCAATATCTTTTTTCAAAATTACAACTGCAGATATTTTCAAATCAGTCATTAAACCTAAATCATTTTCACTATATCCTGTTTGTATTCCATTTAGATTTGCAACTATACTTAAATTTCCATTTCCATCATTCTCAATATATGCATTTTCTAATGTTAAACCATTTGAATAAACAACAGATGTATTATTTATTATAACTTTTTCAACTTGATTTGGTAATTGTATTCTTACAGTTGGATTCTTAAAAAGATTATTTCTTATAGATGTTGAGTCTAAAGTAATATCAAATGTAACTTCATTTTGCTTTCTATTAGTCCATTCTGCATTATCTAAATTTAAATTTACACTTGTTTGAGAATCTTTTATTTCTATAATATTTTCATTTTCTACATGATATACTTGTTCTTCTACTATTTCTCCTTCTTCATTCTCTTTTTCATTTATCCCTACTAAATTAAAGCTTGTAGTAATTTGTGTAATATCTAAATTTAAATTATCACTTTTTATTGCTTTTAAATTTTCGATATATAATGTTCCTACATTTTCAATATTACTTGTTCTAATTATTATTTTATTAACATCTTCATTATATGTAAGTACTATTTCTCCATTTTCGTTATACTCTGTAGTATTGTCTATTGTAAATAAGACATTTTCATCTACATCCAATATTTCAATTTTTCCATTTTCACCTAAAAGATTTTTTACATCCTCTTGTCTAATTTTTGTACTTTTATATACTATATCATTATTTCCAGAAAAATAATTATCTTCCGTAAAAGCTATTTTTTGTTGTATATCTTTTTTACTAATCATAATTTCTTGAGTTTCTTTATATTGAGTATCATAAGTAGTTCCGTTTATTATATTAGATTTAATATATCCATTATATACTTCATCTGTACTATATGTGACAGATGTTAAATTTCCTATATTTTCTGTTACGTTTTCTTTGAAAGTCCCTTGACTTTCTATTTCTTTATTATCATCTGTAAATAATGCTGTTTTTAGTTTTACATCATAAGATACTTCTCTTTCTGGTTGTTCTCCGTGTATATGTGTCATAATAACAAATTAATATATATTCATCTCTATCTTCTGGACTTATTTGTGTAGTATTTATTGCTTCTCCATTCTCATTTTCATTACTAACATTTATTGTTAAAGTTCCATTATTTGAATCATAACTATAATCCTCTTCTATGTTAGTTGTTTGTCCATTTGTTACTTTTGTACTTTTTTCAATTACTTTTACATCATATGGAAATTTACCATCAATTTGATTTAAATTAATGGCTATTTGTGTATTTTTTACTGGATAATAAATTTCTCCATATTCAATTCCTGTTTTAAGGCTATATTGTACTAAAGTACCATTCTCCCCACTAGATAAATCATAGTTTACGTACTTATCTAGTCCTCCTTCAAGAATAATTTTCTCTTCGTCTGCCCCAAAACTTTCTTTAGTCACTATTTGATTCATAATTAGCACTAAAATCGCCAAAAAGATTAATGTAAATATTTTTCCAAAAGTCCCCTTCTTCATACTACGCCTCCAAATCTTAATATCCTATATAACAATTATGTAATCATTTTCAACTTTTTTCAAGATAGTTTTTTTGACATTATTTAACATAGTATTATTAACGTTTAGGGATACTCATTAAGCTAATTACAACAATTAATTATTAAGATTCTTTTACATTTTTGTAACATAATTGTATCTTTAATTACAGGCAAAATAAAAACGGGCATAAACCTTACGCCCGTAATATTTTCTAATCCTTCTTTATAACATATTTTTTAATTAGAATTATTCCAACAACAACTACTCCTAGTGCTACTATTGCTATAGTTGTATATAAAATATAGTCTGTTGATAAACCTGTTGGTGGTGTTACAGTTACACTTGATGAAACTGAGTCATCCTCTTCTGATGTACTTAAATCACTTGGTACATAACTTCCTGGTGTTGTTATTAATACTGATCCTCCATTGTTTCTCTTAACCTTTATAATTTCTGCATTGTTTTCTACAAATGATTCATCATTGCTTGATAATATCTTATGTCCTTCTAGTATTGTACTAACACTCTTTTCACTTTCTTCTCCTATTGGTTTTAATACATTATCTTTTAACTGTTCTGTTGTTATTACTTTTATTGTACTATTTAATGTTTCTTCTAAGTCTTGTGATAATAAACCATCTGGATTACTACTTACATTATATAAGTAATCTGCTCTGTCACGAACTGCCACCACATTCCAGTTTTCATGATCTTCTTGTTCTGTTGCTATATTATTATCAATATAATCTATTAGTAATGAAGGTTGTAATGTAACTAATTTATCTACATTTTCTCCATGTCCTTTACCAAACATATAAAATTCTTGTGTTTGATAATCTACCTCACTTGTATTTGTTACTTTTAAGTTATATTGAATATCTAATGTAGCTCCTTGTACTATTTCTTGGTCTATTTCAACTCTTATTTGACCATTATTTGCAGCTGATGGTGGAGTTACTATTACATATTGTGGTTGACCTTGTAATACTCCATCTACAAGTTTTGCATCTACAACTGTATTTCCATTTGCTAAAGTGATTTTTACTCCTGTTATATCTTTATCTAGTTCTAGTATTTGTCTTGCTCTTTCGATTATTCCAAAGTCTATACTATTTAATCTATTTACAAAATATCCATTTGTTATATAATCACCATTTCCATCTTCTGCTAAACTTCCATCTGCATTTTGTTGGAACTCATCTCTTTGATTTGTTATATTATTGTCTGCAGTATCTGTATATTCTAGCTCTACTGAAAATCCTTGTGTGTTTGATTCCATTTGTGTATTACTATATGTTTCTCCTCCTTCTGGATTTCCATTATAACTATTTTCTAATTTTTCTTTCTCTCCATATGTCATATCTCCTACTTCACCATCTATTTCTTGTCTTATGTTCCAATCATCTACTGCATCTGAATTCCTTATTTCTGTACCATTTGCTGAATTCCATTCTACTCCATCATAGTTCTGTTTGAAACTATCTTTATACCATTGATTATTTGTTCCCTTATCATTCCATACTGTTTCATTTACTATTGTACTCTTGTAGTTTTGTACATTTACTGTTTCTTCTGTTCCATTTTGATTATATGTTGAATTTTCTCCGTTTACTACATTTCCTCCCCATGTGTATGTTATGTAATAATCTCCTGGTATAAATCCTTCAAATGAGTACTCTCCATTTTCATTTGTATATGTTACAGCTTCTTCGAAGTTTCCTGTTTCTTCATTATAGAATTGTGCTGTATTTCCACTTGAATCTTTTAATGTTACTTTTACATTCTTTATTCCTACTTCGTCATCATCATATATTCCATTTCCTTGTCTTTCTTCTCCTGCATGTGTTCTCTTTCCTTCATCTAAGCTGTTTTCATCTGTATCTAAAAATACATTTCCATTTACTTGTCTTGCTTCTTGTAGTTTTAATACCATTCCTGGTGCTAAATCTGTGTCATCTTCCCATGTTGTTCTATCATTTACATTAGTATTTCCTGGTTGTGAATCTTTGTCTATTCCTGCATAAGTTATTTCTTCTTGATTTTCATTCACACTTGTTGTTCCATATCTTGTAACCTCTGCAATATTATCTAGTTTTACCTCATCTGCCATTCCATCTACTATGTCTACTATATTATCTCTATTTACTTCTAATTGTACATATATATTTCCTTTTGATTGTGGATCTATATTTAATATTGCTTCATTTCCTCCACCGATTATTATCTTAGTATAGTTATCTACATTTTCATTTGTTCTTGTATAATTTACTTCTGTTCCTGAAACTATACTTCCATCTGCATTTATTTGTGTTCCTATTCCAACTATATTTGCATATTTTGTATCATAATAATCTTCTAATTCATACACTTGCGTATTTAGAGTTGTTGCTTGGTTCTTAATTGATATTACATATGTCATTTTTACACTCAATTTATCATCTGCATTTTCTCCATCTTTATACATTATGTCTGATGCATATAGATATCTTGTGTATGACATTGAACCATATAATCCTTCTTCTTGGAATTTTACTTGTGGTTCTAACTCATGAGCATTTGCTCCTTGTGTTCCATTATCTCCCCACAAATCTTCATTTAATCTATCTGCATATACATATATATGTTCTGCTCCTGCTACAGTCACATTTGCTCTTTCTATGTCTTTTACTAATGATATGTCTGGTTGTTCTCTTTGATATAGTCCCATATTTATGTTTTCTATTTCAGTTATACCTTCTTTTCTAATATCTTCTGCACTCTTAATGTCTGATAAATATCCACTTCCTCCTACTGATGTATATCCATTATATGTTGTTGCTGTAATTAAATATTGTTCATCTGTTTCATTTATTGGGAATAATTGTCCATCATATCCATATTCAACATTCTCTCCATAGTTTACACTACTTTTTTGTGTATTTGTATTATAGTCATAATTTATACTATGTATTTGCTCTCCATTTGAATTATTTGACTTTCCTACATTTTCTTGGTTATTATCATCATCTGCTATTTGTGCATATTCTTCATTAAATATATCTCTTTCTTCTCCTTCTAATGCTTTTGAACCATTCTCATTTAATATATCTAATATTGGCACTGGTGTATAACTCATTCCATTATATGTGAATTCTATATAGTAATTATCAAGTTCATCTATTAGAATATCTACCATTGTATATGCTCCATTTACATCTGTCTTTATTTCATTCACTTCTTCACCTGATTCAGTTTTAAAACTAATTGTATTTCCGTTTCCATCTTTTAATTTTACTGTTACATTTGCAACTAGTTTATCTCCATTTCTTTCATCTGTGTCTGGAGCTGTATATAGATAATCTCTTACTGATGTTTTGCTACTTATCATATCTTCCCATACATATCCTGAAAGTTTGATATATTTTCTTCTGTTTTCAGCTGTTATTTTAGCTGTTGCACCTGGATCTACTGTATATGTACCAATTACTCTTGGTAATTCTTCATATCCATAATATGGGTTTACTACCTCTATTAATTCATAATCGCCTGTCCACATTTGATCTATAAATATTTTTCCTTCTTCATTTGTCATTATTGTAACAGGTTCCTCTGTATATACTGCATCTCCATTTTCATCATATGATACATAGTATCCTTCTCTTACACCTGATAATGCTTGTAGTGTAAATCCAATATTTGCCATTGGTTTTCCTATTTGTCCTTCATCATTTATTGCATCTGGATCTATTTTTGTTAAATCAAATTTACCAAAAAGATTTATTTCATAATCCCAATGTCCATTAAATTCTTTATTTTCAGTCCATGGCTCAGCACGTTGTAAGAAACTTTGGTCATTACTACTTGCTGATTCCCATAATTCAAAGTTTACACAGTATACTGTTTGTGTTGTATATACATAAATTCCTGATACTCTATAAACATTATCTGGTATTTTAAATGATATATAGAAGTTTTGTCCACTAGTTGGCTGTGATATTTGCTCTATTTGACTACCATTATATCTTTCAAATGCATTAATTGGTATTTCTATATTATCATTTCCCATCATTGTTAATCTACTAAAGTTACCTGCAAAACTAAAGTTAAATGGTCCAACTCTAACATAGTTTTCTCCATCTTTTTCATATGGTTCTACTACTATTTTAGACTTATCAGTATTATCACTTATATTGCTACTTGTAATCCTATTTGCATATGCAGATCCGGCATTTACAATAGCTTGTCCTTGAGTTAATGTTCCATAATACTGGGCCCAATACCAGTCTGTTGTTTGTGTAATAACTCCATATGGTACACCTATATATTGACCTACACTATTATACCAATTCCATTGGTGTAGCCATAAAGCTACTTGTGCCGGATATTGACTCAATTGAGCATTACTAGGAGGAGCTACACTTGGTTTATTTTGATTTTGAGATAAGATATATGCTAAAATCCCATTATCTGTATGCTCTCTTTGTGCTCCAGTTTCATTATTAGTTGCTGTATTTCCTACTATTGTATAATTACCTCTTTGTGTAAATGTTACTGGTGCACTATGTATACCCTTTTCATGTTGAGTACAAAATAAATCATTTCTTGTAGCTAATAAGTCATAAATACTTAATACTTGTGTCTTTGCCTCTGAATTTATACTTATTCCTAATAATATTATTAGAAAACCTATTGCAATTAATATTTTATTTTTTAACTTACTCATATTCTCTCCCTCCTTTCCTTACATTTTTGTATCCAAAACTTTTTTCTTGATAAAATAAACACCTGTTGCTATTATCATAATACCTGAAAGTATTAATGTTGTATATCCAAATATTGCACCTGTTCTAATACTTACAATTACATCTGCATTACTTGAATCATTATTACTATTTGAATCTGCTACACCTGTTTCATTAAAGCTTTCTGCTATTTTTGCAATATTTGTATATGTTCCTGTAGTATTTGCTGACATACTCTTTGTTAGAGTTAAAGTAACTGATTTACTTTCTCCTGCAGATATTTTTTCATTTGATAAAGATATATTATATAAGTTATCACCTGTTTGATACCAATCTTTATTTAGTTCTGAATTAAATGTTAAACCATCTGGTAACTGGTCTACTAATCTTCTTGCATATGCTTCTACTTCTCCTACATTTGTTACTCTTATTTCATATTCAATAACCAAATTTGTACTATTAACTCTTCTTGCATCTATTTCTACTCTTCCAAGATTTGTATCATTATTATATGTTACTACATCTGTTCCACTTGAACTTTGTGTGATTATTCTTTTTACATATTTATCTATTTTTAAGTCTGCTTCATCAAGTTCTATTAAACCAATATTTATATTTGCCATACTTCTATCAGTAATTTCTATTGTATCTGTTACAGCATATGTTTTTTCAGTTCCGTTAATATTCATTGTTCTAGAAATAACATCTGAATTTTCACTATCATTTACTCCACTCTTTTGATATGGTGATAAAGAATATCTACTTGTGTCATATTCAAATATTACTATATAATTTCCATTCTCTAAATCTGTAAAGCTATATTCTCCTACACTTCCTGTTGTTACAACTAAATTATTGCCATTTGCATCTTTTACAAGTTCATTTGTTGCAACATTTAATAACATTACATTCATATCAGAAAATCTTTCTTCTGCTTGTTGCATTCTTCCATCTTCATTTTGATCAAGCCATGCATAACCTCTTATTGTATATCCGTTTTGTGGATTATTTGGATTATCTGGGTTATTTGGATCTTCTGAATTTGTTCTAGATGCTTCAACTGTATGCATTACTTGTGCTTCTTTATATAATTCTCCATTTAATAATATTTGTACTTTATTAATAATATCTACATCTTCTGTCCTTGTATCTGAATAATTAACAACTGTTCTTATTACTATTTCCTTAGTTTCTCCTTGAGCAATATTTGTATATATACTTAAATCATTTCCATCAAATTCAATACTTTCACCATTTTCTTGCACATCTAGTATAGTTAATTCATTTGAAATAGCATCATGAACAACTAAGTGTCCTACATCTATTTTTCCAACATTTGTTAGTTGGATTTTATATTCAATTATATCATCTGTCTTTACATATCCACCTTCATTTGTTGTTGTTAAACTCAAGTCTATTTCAGCTTTATATGCATCTCTATAAAATACATTTGACCTTGTTTGATTTTGTGCTTCATCTACTAAAACAACTGACATAGGTATAGATGCTATATCTTCATCAAAATTTCCTATTGAAAACATTGCTACTAATGTTATTTCTTCTTGTGGCTGTATAGATTCGATTACAATATTTTCTTCAATGTTTAGTTCATCTTCACCTATATAAGCTCTCATTAATTGCATATATTCTGGTATATTTAAATTAACACTTATATTATTTTGCACTTTATCTGTAATATTTTTTATTCCTATGAAATATTTTGCAGATGTACCATTTTGATACATTGTACTTGGATCATCTACAGATTTAATATATACTTGCAAACCGTTTTCTTCTATCGATATTGAAACTTCTTCTGTTTCATCTGTATCTTCTCCATATTGAATTTTTGCTTTTACATTAACATTTTGTGCTACATTAACTGCTCTTAAAAAGATATCTATTTCTTTAGTTTCTCCTATTCCAATAGAATCTATTGTACCATTAAAACTTTCATCTTGTAATTCATAATAGAAACCTTCTCCATAAACATATCCTCTATCCTCTACTGGTGTATTTGCATCTTCTCCATCAGTCATTGCAGGTTTTTCTTGAACTAACATCATACCTTCTGGTACTTGTGCAGTTACATTAACATCTCTTGCTTCTTCTGTTCCCGTATTTGTTACTTTAACAGTATATTTAACAACTTCTCCAACTTTTACAGTACTACCTGTATCTAGTGTGTCATTTCCAACTGTTGCTGATAATTCTGTTTCTAAAATTGGTCCTTGTCCTGTTGTTAATGTTACATCTGTAGCTTTTACGCTATTACTTATATTTGTTGTATTACTTGTATAAATTACACTATATCCTTCTGTCGCTTCTTGGTTATACTCTAAATCTGCTGGTACTGATACAGTATATGATGTATTTATTACTGTTGCTTGTGGCATTTGGTCTATTACTAATAAATATTTTCTAGGTTGTGCTATATTTGTAAAATCCTCTATCCATCCATTTTCTGCATTATCAAGATTTTCATCTGCATTTTCATTTTCAGTATAGTAAACTCTAGCATCTGTTCCTTCAACTGAAACTGGACTTACAATATTAGCATTTAAATTATTTTCATTACCATTTGTAGGAATTTTTCCTAAAATTCTAACATTATTTACATCTTCTTTGCTATTAATAATTTCTGATTTTATTTCTACTTGTTTTTCATCTGTATGTCTTTCAAGAGAAGCTTCCAAATTTTCTTCTTCACCATATGCCTCTATTCCCATTGATTCTACTTTATTAATTGCAATCATATCTCTTGGTGATACTATATTTATTCCAGATCTCATTTCAATTGTATCATTATCACCTTGATTACTAACTTGTGCTATAATTTCTCTACTTGCATTAGTTGCTTTTTTATTTAAAGTTACATTAACTTTAAAATTAATTTCTGCTCCTTGAACTGCTTGTTCTTTATATGTTGTTTGTTGTCCTGCAAGTTGGATATATATAGTTTTTCCATCTACCCATGTATTAGCTATACTCATTTCATTTTCATATAATAAATTAACTCCATCTTGAATGTCTATTGTTTCTATTTCTTCTGGTAATGTAACTTGTATTAATGGATTATTATATAATTTCATATAATTATCTACTGATTTTAATATAAGTTTTATCTCTAATTCTTGATTAGATTGCATTGTTGATAAATCTGTTTTGTTTACTTGAAAATCGGCTTGCAATGTTGGTTCTGTAAAATTCATCCTTAATATTGTTTCTATTCCATTTGCTACAACCTTTTCTTCATATCCAGTAAATCTTTGCAAATCTCCTACTGAATATCCTGTTTGAGCCTTAAATGCTTTTTTATGATTAATTTCAATTGTTCCTTCTTGAATAGGTTTAGTTATTTCTATTTGAATCTTATTTGTTGTATTTTCTGGATAACCAATATTTATATTTCCATTTTCATCTGCTTGTGTGTCTTTATTTATTTCTGATAATACATTTCCATTTAAATCTTTAAATGTAATTACTCCATTTTCACCTAAAAGTTTTAACATATCATCTTTTGATATAGAAGTAGTTTTAAAATATGTATTACCTTCTGCACTACTAAAGAATGTTTCTTCATTATCTATATATGAATAATTTTCTTCAGTATTATTTACAATAATATTATCAAATCCTTGCAAATTAGAAATCTCAATTTTATATTTCTCATCAAACTCTGTATCTCTTTGATTTCCTTGATATAAATATCCTTTCGCAACTCTTTCTGTAATTTCTCCACTAATTGAAATACTTTGTCCTATTGGAGATATTTCTATTGTATCTTCTTTTTGAGTAGTTATTTGATCAATATTTTCATATTTTGAATTCAAAGTAGTCTTTAATGTTACTACTTCTGTTCCTACTTCTTGAACTTCTAAATATCCATATATTATTTGATATATATCTTGGCTATTATTAAAGTAGGCTAATTGTTCTTCGTTTGATATAGAAAGGTTTAACATTCCTGTTTGCACATCATAAGAATAGCTATCTTCACTCAATTTATTTCCATTTAATAATACTATTACTACTTCTGCATTTTTTCCTTGGATAATTGGTGAAGTAACTTCTAAATCTTCTCTTTCTAATTTATTTTCTCCTTGTCTATTAACTATTACCTCTTGTTGTAACAAAGCTTGGTTCTCTGTTACATTGTAATATTTTTCTACATTTTGCTCTAATTGTATTGTTGGTATTTGAGGATTTTCTCCTTCTATAACTTGCTCTTCTTCACTCGCTGATACAATCTTCATACCAATTAATAACACATTAAATAGTGTCATGGTACAAATTAGTGCAATTGTTACCATTTTTTTCATCGTTTTCATATTAAACCTCCTCAAAAGTGATTAATCTCCTTAATATAATAGTAATATTATATTTTCAAAATTTCAATGTTAAATTTTTTCCTATTTTGTTAAATATTTCTTTTGCCTTTAGGGATAGTCGTTTGAGCTATCTTTGTTAAATTTAAATTACATTTTTATTACATTTTTCATCACTTTTCATTTTTAGGTCTAAAAAACGGGCATAACATGTATGCCCGTAGTTTTTTATCTTTTTTATTCTCTTAAAGGTCCGTCCCTTAATCCCTGCTTTTAGGAATTTTTAGCTCCGTTTCCTAATCCCTTTTTCTTAATTACAACTATTCCTACTGCTAATGCTATTAATGCTATAACTCCTACCGTAATTCCTACTATCACTGCTGTATTTGTTCCTGTAGGTGGTGTAATTATTACTGTTTCTGCCATATCTTCATCTGTCTCTTTATCTCCTGTTCCAGGTATATAGTTACCTGGTGTTGATACTAAGTCTGCTCCTCCTGTTTTATCTACTTCTACCATTTCTGTTTCATTATCATAAGAAATATCCTCTTCACTTGATGATAAAATTCTTGAAACATTTAACATCACATTTGCTGAAGCTGTTGGCTCTATTTGTGTATCTTTTAGCGCATCTGTATATAATATTGTTTTGTCATTTATTGTAGAAGTTTCATTTTGATATACATCTTCTGCTAATAAGTCTTTTACATCATCTAGTTTTTTTACTTGCCACTCTGGATTTGCTTCATTATTAAATGCCCAATCTTTGTCTAGATAATCTATAATTCCAGTTGCACTAATTTTTACTACATCTCCTTCTACAATTCCATATTTATAGAAGTTTTCTGATAAGTAATCTAACTCACTATTATTTGTTGCTATAAATTCATAACCTACTTCTAATGTCGCACCTTGCATCATTTCATTATCTAATTCAACTCTTACAAGTCCATTATTTGGTTCTGTACTATCAGATGGTTTAATATATGTCACTCCTTGTTTTTCTCCAGTAATTGTTCCATCATCTTCAATAGTAACATTTGTTATAACTTGACCATTTGCAAGTGTAATTTTTAAGTTTCTAACTTTTTTAGCTAATCCTAAATCTTGTCTTGCTCTTTCTACAATTCCAAAGTCAACATTATCAATTCTATATGTATATCTATCTCCTGCTGATGCTGTTGTAGTTGTGTCATATTCTACACCTATTCCCATTGTTGGTGTTGTAGAATCCATTTTATCTATAGTTGTAGTTGTTCCATTTTCTATATGCTTAATTTCATCATCTATTGCTAATCTTTGTTCATAATCATCTAAAGCATCTGTATAACGAATATCTACATCTTTTTTATACCATTCTTTATCACTTTGGTCTCTATCTTTGTTATATACTGTACCTTTATAGTTTTGTACTGTATATGTTTCATTTCCCCAAGTGTATGTTAATGTATAGTCTCCTGGAATATATCCACTGATATAGAAATCTCCGTTACTATCAGTTGTAGCTGTATATACTTTTCCACTTCCTGTATTTTCTGTTAATGTGATTTCTACTCCTTCTATTCCTAATTCTCCATCTTCATATTGTCCACTACCTTGACGTACCTCACCTGTCATTAATTCTCCTGTTGTAGAATCTAAGAATACTTTACCTGCAATTTCTCTTGCGTCTGCAACTTCTAATTGTAATGATAAGCTTGCATCTGTGTCATCTTCATATGTTGATTTATCTTCTGGGTTACAAACTCCTGGGTTTGAGTCTTTATCTATACCAGCATATACATTACCATTTTCATCAAATACTGAATATGAATTGATTTCTACAACATTATCAAGATTTTCTTGTCCATTTAATATATTAATTACTGCTTCTCTATTTAATTCAAATTGTACATATATAACTCCATCATTTTGTGCCGTTGTTTGTGGATCTAATCTTGTATTGTTATAAATTATAACTTTGTTGTAATTTTCATTATATGTTCCATCTTCATATTCCATATTTCCAGTTACATTACCTTTTTCATCTACGCCTGTACCTATTCCAACTATACTATATCTACTATCATAATAATCAACTACACTATTTGCTTGAGTAATTAAATTTGTTGATTGATTTCTTATTGCAATTTTATATGTAATATATACTTTTAGTTCTTTGCTCTTATCTTGTTCATTTACATATTCATAATCTGCTTCATAAATTGCTCTTGTATATGGCTCTTGTGCATATTTTTCTCCAAATTTAACACCTACATTAAATCCTTCTCCACCATAGTTTTCTGGATGACTAAATCTTTGTGCATATTCATATGTATGTTCATATCCATTAACTGCAACTCTTACATTTTCAATATCTTTTGCAATTGCCATATCTGGTTGTTCTCTTTCATATAATCCTAAATTAATATATTTAATTTCCTCTTGTCCTTTCTCATAATTATTAATTAGGATAAAGTTTGCAACATCTGTATCTGCTATTATTGTATATTGTCCATTATTAATTAATGTTGATTGATGTTGTACTGGATCATAGTTATATGACAATTGATGTTTTTCATTTCCTTCAGCATCTCTAGTATATCCCGTATTTTGTGTTCTTCCTTCTACTACACTAAAGTTTTTATTAAATGCATCTCTATTTTCTGGATCTTCTGCTGATTTTGAGCCATTATCTTTATCTAAATGTGGTGTTACATTTGTATATGTTAATCCATCATATTCAAATTCAATATAGTAATCACCTAATTTTTCTAATAGAACATTTTCAAATAGGTATGAACCTCCATTTGAAGTTGTTGTTTCCATTACAGTTGCACCTGTTGTTCTATCTTTTAGTCTTACTGGTACACCATCTAATAATATGTCATTAGTATCAAAATCATCATCATGATATAAGTCATTTCTTATCCATTGTTTTTGGTCTTGTTTATCTACCCATACATAACCAGATAATTTAATACGTAATACAATGTTATAGTCAAAAGGTGTAGTAATTTCTTCTGTTGCTGTATATGGCTCTCTAATAATTAAGTTTTGTAAATATCCATTTGTAGCCTCTAAGAACCAAATTTTAACACCTTTAACATCTAATTTTGCACTTGCTGTAACTTTTGTTATTCTAGTTACTCCTGTATCTGCTGGAACTGATATATAGAAATCTCTACCTGATGTAATTCCATCTACTCCATACCAGTATTCACTATTTCCATTAAAACTACTATATAATAATCCATTTATACTATTTCCATTTTGGTCAGCAACTGTTACACCTGTAATACTTCCTCCAAATGACCAGTTAAATGGTCCTATTCTCATATAATCTCTTCCGTCTTTATTATAAGTATGTACACTGATATTATCTTTATTAGTATTATCTGTTATACTTAAATTTCCTACTGTTCCTATATAGTTACTAGATTCTGTATCTAACCAGTTTGAACTACCATTTTGGTTACTTGCAAATCCACTATATAATCCTGCATGATATTGTCCAACTGCTTGCATCCATGTATACATGAAATTCCAAACAGCATTTGCAACTGGTCCACTTCCTTTTGATCCTCCATTGTCTTGTGATAGTATATATGCAAGTTTAGCATTATAATCATGTGTAATTTGTTTTCCTGTATAGTCTGTTGAAGTTTTTCCTTTTATATCTACTTGTGAAATAACTCTATAATAGTTTATACTTCTTAATGCTTGATGATGTTCCACACAATAGATATTAGGATCACTTAGATATTGATTATATGTTACTGCTAAATTTTGACCTACATAATATGCAGAACTTACAGTAGATAATCCAAATAGTCCAACTATTGCAAATACTATACTAAGAACAATTTTCTTTATTTTACTCATATTTCTACATCCTCCTTCCTTTATATATCACCTTTTTTAGCTTTTTTTCTGTATATTACAATACCAATTCCTATTAATGCTAGTATTATAACAACTATTGCACTTATCATTATAGCTCCACCTGTTCTAATACTTAAGATAACATCTGCACTACCTAAATCATTTTCTCCTGCTTCTTGATTTCCTGGTGTTGAGTTTACATCTTTAAGTCCTAGGTCATTATAATCCTCAGCAATTTCTGCTCTATTGTTTATACGTCCTGTATTATCTTCTGTCATTGATTTTACTAATGTTAAAGTTACTGTTTTTGTTTCACCTGGTGCAATTGGTTCATTTGATAATACTGATGTATATATTCCATTTTCTGCTTGATACCAATCTTTGTTCATTTCTGAGTTAAATGTTAAATCACTTGGTATATAATCAACAATTTTTCTTGCATATCCTGTAACATCACCTACGTTTGTAACTTTTATTTGGAATTCAATAATTGCTGTTGTTCCATTTACTCTCTTTGCATCTATCTCAGCTTTTGCCATTGTTTCATCTTGATATTCTTTTACTGTTGTTCCACTTGAATTTTGTAAAATTATTTTACTTACATATTTATCTAATTTCAAATCATAATTTTGTAATAAAGCAAGTCCAATATTTATATTTGAAATATTACCATTATTTACTTCTAATATATCTGTTGAAGCAACTTCTTGGTCAGTGTTTTCTATATTTAAAGTATTCATTAGTACAGATGAATTATTATTATCTGCAATTCCTGCTGCTTTATATTTAGTTAATGTATATTTTGTATTATCATAATCAAATACTGCAATATATCTACCATTTGCTATTTTATCTAATACATATACACCATTTTCATTTGTTGTTGCTTCTAAAACATTTCCATCAGTTGTTTTTACAAAATTATTAGTTTCTGCATTTAATAGTCTAACCTTTATACCACTTAAAAGTTGTTCTCCTTCATCTTTGCTACCATTTGCATCTTCATCAAACCATGCAAGTCCTGTTATTGTCATATTACCTTTAGCAATATCATTATCATCTACATCATTATTTCCATTAAAGCTTCCATCATTTGCTTGAATAATATGATTAATCTCAGCCGTTGTTGCTACTCTTTCACCATACACTTCTGCATACGCAACATTTGTAATTGCTTCTGCAGTTGTTCTTCCTGCTGAATAGTTAACTACTGTATTTATTACAATTGTTGCATCTTGATTTGCTTCAATTTGTACTGGTATTTCTAAGTTATTTGTTGTAATTCCTTCAACAGGTGCTCCATTTAGTGTTACACTTTCAATATTTAATTGTGAAGGTATATTATCTTTTACTACTAATCCTGATGTTCTTGAAGTACTTGAGTTTTTAATATTAATTGTGTATTGTATTGTATCTCCTGCTTTTACATATTGACTTTCTGTTTGTGTTTCCATACTTAAATTAATATCAAAACTTTCAACTCTATCTTGCCATTCATTTGAGTTATATTCTTTTTGTCCATCATTTGCAATTACTGAGAATTGAATATTATCTGCATTTGAATCTTTAATTGTCATATCATAACTTAAGACCTTTGATTGTCCTGCATCTAAACTACCTATACTAATTTCATCTTGATATTCAATTTCTTCTGTTTGTATATTATTTGATGCTTCAGTTATTCCAGATTCTTCAGTTTCTGTAGCAACTACATCACTATCTGTATTATATATATCTCCATCTTCTTTTCCCATTCCTGTAATTAAGTTTAATCTGCTAACATCTAAGTTATTAGAAATGTTTGTATTTATTTTTACATCTTCAATATTACTATTAGAGATATTTTCAATAATTGCAAAATATTGTACTGCTCCTGATTCATATAAATCTACTTTTCTATCTGTTACACGTTTTACTGTAACTCTTAAATTTCCAGTTTCAGTTGTAAGTGTATTTGTATCAGTTTCTATTGTTGCTTCTCCATATTTAATTTGTGCTTTATTCTCAAGTCTTGTTCCTTCTTTAGTATCACTATCTACTCTTACCTCATATGAAACTGTTTTTACTTCTCCTACTTCTAAACTATCAATTGTTGTCTTAAATTCTCTATCTTCTAATTCTTCATAATATGAAGCTCCTGTGTACTCATAATTTTCTTCTGGTACAACCATTGTTGTTCCTTCTGGTACTTGTGCTGTAACTTCGATTCCAGTCATATTTTGTGAACCTGTATTTGAAACTTCTATATTATATCGAATTACTTCTCCATTTTTTACATTTTGAGTAATTTCATTTCCTACACTTGTTGCAGATAATTTTGCATCCACCTTAGGTCCTACACCTGTTTCTAATGTAATCTCTGTTGAATCTATATTTCCTTCTACTGCAGTTTGTTCATTAGTATAACTTACATTATATGATTCTTTTGCTTGTTTGTTGTATTCTAAGTTTTCTGGATTTTCTATTGGGTATGAAAACTCAATACTTTCTCCTGTTGCTAAGCTATCTGCTACAACTAAATATTTTTTAGCATCTTGTGTAAATTCTGTACTCCATCCATTTGCATTATCATTTACATCATTTGTTGCATCTTCATTTTCTGTATAATATGTCTTAACATCTTCTTTACTTACTTGCATACCATTTAAAATCTTTGTTCCTAAATTGTTTGTTTTACTATCAGTTGGAAATGTACCAAGAATTTTTACATCTTTCATATTATTTTCATTTGTATTAATTACTTCTGCATTTACATTTAACTGATTTGGAACTTGCGCGCTAAGTAAGTTTACACTTGTATTTTCTTCTTGACCTGTAGTTTCTAATGAAATCTCAGGTATACTATTAATTACAGCCATATCTTGTGGTGCAATTATTTTTATTCCTTGTTCTTGTCTTCCTTCATCTTGATATGAATGTGCAATTTCATTTTGATAATACATTGTAATTTTAGAATCTAGTGTTGCAGAATTTCTATTTAATTTTAAATTAGCATTAACTACTAATTCTGCTCCTTCAACTGCCATATCTTTATAGTTTGTTTGTTTTCCTTCTAATGTAACTACAATATTTCTTCCTTGAACATTATAACTTTTAAGCTTTAATTCTCCTTCATATAGAAGTTCTACACTTGTAATTTCAGCACTTTGAACTTGTTCTGGTAATTCAAATGTAATTACTGGATTTTGATACAAGTCGTATTTTTCATTATTTGATAATAATGTGGCTCTCATTTCCACAGAATTATCTACTACTGTTGATAAAGTGTTTTTATTTATCTCAAATTTACTTTGTGTTGTTGTTTCTTCTAATGTTATATTATTTTCTACTTGTCCTAAATCTTGTTTGTTATATCCTACTTTACTTATATATCCAACTTGTGAGATTTCAGCTATATTTGATGTTTCTGGAACAAGTTTTTTATAGTTTTTAATATTAAGAGTTCCTTCTGTTACTGGCTTTGATGTTTCAAATCTTATACTTGCTGGATCCCCACTATATGTAATAACTATATTTTTATCATCATCAATTTGACTTGATGCTGTAATTCTCCCTATTTCTTCATTATTTTGATTATATACAATTATTTCTCCAGTTTCTCCAAACAATTTATCAAAATTTTCTTTTGAGATAACTGATTTTGTATATACTTCTTTTAATAAATTTTGATTAGCATTTTCAGTAATTTCTACACTATTTATTGCTTTTGCCAAATTTATATCTACACTAGTATTTGTAACATATTCTTTTTCTAATCCAGCATATAATCTTCCTTTATATATACTTGCTTCTTCTGGATATGATGAAATAGTTACAATACTATCTTTTTCTTCACCAGTCAAAGTAAG
The DNA here is from genome assembly GCA_944392635.1 of uncultured Clostridia bacterium. GTDB lineage: Bacteria > Bacillota > Clostridia > TANB77 > CAG-508 > CAG-269. Next base: position 24,304 of record CALXXH010000002.1, read on the forward strand.
CTCTTTAGAAGCTGTTATTTCTTTATTGTCATATAATCTTACTTTTTGTTCTGTAGTAAATCTTTGACCATCCACGTTTGCATCATTATCATATATAAATGTTAATATAACTTTTTCATTTCCATCTGTTTTCCATTTAATTTCATTATTATTTGCTTCATTTGTAAATTTCATATTAACATTTGATCCATCTAAAGAATAATCATAATTTGTCATCGTATTAAGAGTTACAACTCTTGATATTTCTGGCATTTCTCCATTAATAGATGGAACTGCAAGTTTTGTTTCAATTTCTTTTATTGGATAATTATTATCTTTTAATCCTAATTTCCAAGATAATTGAACAACTCTTTTTTCTTGTCCATCTACTGACATTACTTTATTTGTAATTACTTCAATATCATTTGATATATTCTCAGCTGTATAGTTTTCTGTAAGAGATAATTTTACTTCTCTTGTTGCCTCAATTGTTTTATCTCTCTCACTACTATCATAATATGTACCATCTAATTTAATTACATTTGTTTTATTCAAATTATCTAAATTAAATATTTCATCTTTATTTAATTCGATCTTTACTTTTGCATCTACTAATGTATTTGCATTAATTTGATTAAATGTAATTGTATTTCCTTCTATTTTGTTTACATAGCTACTATCTGTATCTTTTAATGAAAAATTACTATCTTCTATTGTAACCTTTCCATTGAAATATCCTTCTTGTTTTACTTGAATTTGCATATATAGATAGATATCTTCTTGATTAGCCATATCTACTGAAGATATTGCTTGATTATCTCCATTTACAAAATATGCATCAAATTCAATATTTCTATTATTAGTTTCTACTGTACTTGCTGCATAACTAATAAGACTTGAACCAACAAATAAAAAGTTTGTTAATGTCAAAGTCATTATTAACAAAATAATCATACTTATTTTAAAAATTTTGTTTTTCATAATGATGGCCTCCTTCATTTTTCACATTTTTCCATCTATTACATATTATATCGCATTTTTCCAGTTTTTTCAACAGTTCTGTTGGATTTTTTAAAGTTTTTATGTAACTTTATATAGGCAACAATAAAATTAAATACACCTTTTTGAAATATAATACATTATTTTTTTATATGTTATTTTCCTACAACAAGAACATATAATTTTGAAAAATCATATAATAAACATAGATTAATATATTGTGAATATATTAAAATAAGAGGTGATTTTCTTGAATAATATGAATTTTGATGAAAATACAATAAACAAATTAAAAGATATGATGAATAAAGGAGAATTAAATGATGTTATTTCACAAATCCCACCAGAAATGATTCAAAACTTTTCATCGATGATGTCAAACTCTGGTAATAACAAAAATGAAAATAACAATTCTAATAATAATAATAATATAAATAATGCTAATAGCAACACATCTAATAATAATTTTGATTTTAGTAATATTGATATGAATACTATATTAAAAATGCAATCTATTATGAGTAAAATGAATAATTCAAATGACCCAAGATCAAATTTGCTATACTCTCTTAAACCATATTTAAGAGAAGAACGAAAAGCAAAGGTAGACCAATATGCAAATCTTTTAAATGTTGCTAAAATAGCTGAATTGTTTAATAATACTAATAACAACTCTAGTCAAAACATGAATAATAACAATAATAATAGAGAAGGGAATCCTAAATAATGCCTATTTTTCCTTTTTTTCAATATCCATATAATATAAATAGATATTATCCAAGGCACAATTCTTATACACAAAGAAATAACAATTTACCTAATACAAATGTAATTGAAAACGATTTAAATAAGAACATTAATAAGGACAATCAATATAACAAAGAAGAAACAAAAACAACAGAAGAAAGGAATTACTCCAAAAAACAAAAATCATCTAGATATTCTAGTTTTGGACCTATCTATTTTCAAAACCCATTATCTTTAGATAGTAACCAACCAGTTTTAGAAATACTAGGTATTTCACTTTATCTAGATGATTTAATTATTCTAGGTTTACTATTTTTCTTGTATCAAGAAGGAGTAAAAGATGATATGCTTTTTTTGTCATTAATATTATTACTTTTAAGTTAATTACTCGATTACAATATTATCATCAATAACACTAACATATGCTTGTTTATGCAAAGGTTCTTCATCTCTATCAATTTCTTTTACTATATTTGCAATTCTAATTTGTACTGTATCAACTGAGCCTGCAGCAATTATTGCTTGTTTATTTCCTTTTGCTCCTGCATGTGCCAAACCTCTTAAAGCTCCTAATATTAGAATATTATCAGAAGCCATTACTTCTGCACCAGAATTAACATCTCCTAAAATTACTAAACTCCCCTCTGATTCCAATTTTTGACCTGAACGTAAAGAACCTCTATGGAATTCAGTTTCTGAACTTGCAATTTTTTTATCAAAAGCTTTCTTTATACTTGAAAGCCCTAAGCTTTTAGGCATATCAAAATCAATTTCTACATCAATTTTACTTTTTATTAATCTTTGTATTTCATCTATTTCTTTGTTTTTTAAAATCTTACCTGTAACTGTTATTGGTGTTTTTTCATCTTTATATAATTTTCTTAATTCTGGTAATTTTTTTCTTAAACATTCCACTATCTCTAATTGATTTGCATCATCATTTAATTTAATTACTATTTCATTTTTTCTTAAAATAATACTAACACAATTTTTCATTTTTACTATCCTTCCCTTCTTAAGGTACACACAATACATATTTTTAAGCTCTATTGTAGAGTCTGTGTAAGTGGCTCTGCACTCATATCTTCTTGAATATCTTGTGTATTCATTCCAAAATATTCTTCCATTATATCTCTTACAACTTCTGCCGTATAATTTCCATGACCACCATTTTCTACCATAACAACAATTGCAATTTCTGGGTCTTCAAATGGTGCAAATCCAACAAACCAAGCATGTACTTTATCATTTGCAGCTTCTGCTGAACCTGTTTTTCCTCCAACACTTATATTAAAATCTCTAAATCTAACATAAGCTGTACCACCAGAATCACCTGTAACTGATTGCATACCTGATAAAATAGCACTTAAGTTACTTTGATTTATTGTAACATCTTCTGTTTCTTCTTCTTGCACACCTAATTTTTGATTAACAAAATTATTTATTTCATCTTTTGATACTTCTGAACCATCTGCATTTCTAATAGTTTTTACAATACTTACATCTATTTTTTGTCCTCCATTTGCAAGCATGCTAATATATTTTGCCATTTGCAACGGGCTAAACTCATTATCATTTTGTCCTATTGCTGCTTGCAAAGAATCAGCTGGATACCAAGTTGGGTCATCTGGATGTAATTTTGCTTTTGTTTCTTTACTTGCAAGTTGCCCTGCTGTTTCACTTTGCAATTCTATTCCTGTTTTATTTCCTAATCCAAAATATTTAGCATATTTTACTAATGTATCAATACCCATGTTATCTGCTGTTTGATAGAAGAAATAGTTACACGATTTTTCTATTGCACCCGATACATCAAGCCATCCATGACCTCTACCATAATCACTGAAATACCAACATTTTGGTTGATAATCTCTATATTTCCTATAAACTCCTGTATCATTAATTCTTGTATTTAAATTTATTGTACCAGATTCAAGTCCTGCAATTGCTGTAATCATCTTAAAAGTAGAACCTGGTGAATACGAATTTTGTACAGCTTTATTTACAAGAGGTTTATCAGGATTATTTGTATAATTATTCCAATTCTCAGTACTTATTCCCCCAACAAAGTCTGCTGGGTTATAATCCGGATAACTTGCCATTGCAAGTACTTCTCCTGTATTTACATTCATAACAACACATGCACCTGCATTAGTATCAAATCTTTGACCAAATCCACCATTTCTAATTTTTTCAATATTTGCTTTTAATGCATCTTCAGTTACTTTTTGTAAATTTGCATCAATTGTAAGTACTATATCAGAACCTTTTATTGCTTCTTCTGCTATGTATTCTGCAGTTGTTGTTCCATCAACTGCCATATCAATTTGTTTTGTTCCGTTTTTTCCTTTTAAATATTCTTCAAAAACATATTCTATACCAGTTTTTCCTATGATATCATTTTGTGAATAATATTCTTTTCTAGTTTCATATTCTTCCGAACTTATTTGTGATGCATAACCTAAAATATGTGATGCTAAATTTCCTGAAGTATATTTTCTAACTGGTTTTACAACAATATTAATTCCAGCAAATTTATCTGCACTTTCACTAAATTCTGCAACTGCTTCTCTTGGTATATCTTGAGAAATTGTAACTGCCCTTGTACTACTATATCCTTTTTGTGAAATCAAATATCTAATTGCAATTATTTTTCTTACTTCTTGTATGTCAGTATTTTGTATTTCATATTTATCCTTAAACTCATAAAAAGCTTGTTCTGCTGTCATATTCTCATCTATGTCATAATCTTCCTTCCAATTACTTAACTCCTCACCTTCAATTGTAAATTCAAATGGCTCAATATTAATTGGAAAATCATTTGAATAAGAACACTCGTATTTTTCTAATACTTGTACCATATTTAATATATCTTGATTCAAAGTTTGGTCATCTACTTTAGTTTTATACATTTCCAAAGAAAATTCAGCATCAGAAGTAACAAGTTCTTCTCCTGTTCTATCTAATATTGAACCTCTTGCTGCTTCTATAGTACTTTCCCTAGTTAATCTCGTATTTGATTCCTCTCTATATTCTGCTCCATGTACAATTTGTAAATTAAATAATCTGGCAATTAGAATAATTCCTACAATATATATTATAACTGTAATAATATTAAATCTTAAATTTACATTTGCTTTTTTTATTACTCTATTTGTTCCTTTTCTAAAACTTACCAAATTATCACCTACCTTTTCACAAATTAAACATTCTTTATCCTTTTATTTTATATTAATCTTCAAATTATATTATTATATTTTTTAGAAGTATCTTGTTAATATTTTGTTTCCTTTATATTCATTTTCTATATCATATCCAAATTTTTGTATTAATGGATATATAATTATTGTAAGTATCATATTATATATAACTTCTATTGCAAGTATTTTTACAAAATTAACTATTTCTACATTTATATTTATAAACATATATGCAAGTAAATAATTTAATACTTCAACAATAACTGTAGAACCTAAAACCATAAGCATAATTGTCATTCTACTATCTTTTGAAAAGTTTTTATCAAATATTGCTGCTAAAAATCCTACTAATCCAAGTGTTACTGCTTGTATACCTATTTTTTGTGAGAATAATAAGTCTAATATAAGCCCAATAACTACTCCATAAGCCGTGCCAACAGTTTTATTTGTAAAAAGTCCTATAAATAAAACAAATATGATAAATACATTAGGCATTACTCCTGCTATATTGAACCAATTGAAAAAATTAGATTGTAAAAAATATATAATAAAAATTGTTAATATTAAAAATAAATTAATTACTAATTTTTTCACTTAGTTCACCTCTTTCTCTTCTTCCTTTTCTTTAATTCAAATTATTTATTAGTTATCACTAATACTGTATTTAATTTATCAAAATCTACTGCCGTTTCTACTGTTGCATATCTATCTGTTAAGTTTTGTGTATTTGTTACTTTTGTTACTGTTCCAACATGTATTCCTTTAGGATAAATACCACCAAGTCCTGATGTTTCTATACTTTCTCCTTGTGCAATATTACTGTCTGTAGGGATATACATTGCTTTTAATGTTGAAGAATCATCCATTGTTCCTTTACATACTATACTTTCATCATTTGAACTCATTATACAACTTACTGAACTTGCTGTATCTACTATTGTTTGAACTTTTGCTGTTGTATCTGTTACTGAAATAACATATCCAACTAATCCTTGGTCTGCTATAACTGTCATATTTTCAGCAACTCCATCATTTGAACCTAAATTAATTACTATTGTTTTTGAATAATTACTTATATCTTTATTTATTACATATCCTGGTATTGTATTATATTCTCCATATTTTTCAGTTAAGTTCAAATATTCTTTTAATGTTTCATTTTCTGTTCTAATATTTTCTAATTCTCTTAAAGATTGCTCTAATTCACTATTTTTTTGTTTTAATTCTTCATTTTCTTGTTGTAAATTATTTATATCAGTAAAAAATGTATTATTTCCACTTATTTTATTTTTCAAATATGTTAAACCATTTTGTATAGGCATAACTAAATTACTTGCTGCATTTTCAAAAAAAGCAGTATTGCTCTCTCCATTTGAAAATATAACAATTAAAATTAAAATTATAATTGTAATAATAATTCCTATCGTTCCAGCTTTTTTATTTTGATACATTTTTCGCTCCTCATTTTAATTATTTTCTTTTTCTTGCATTAATTAAAACTGTTTTTAATCTTTCTAAATCTTCTAATGTCTTTCCCGTACCTCTTACCACGCAATCTAAAGGTTCTTCAGCTACATATACAGGCATTCCAGTTTCTATACTTATTAATTTATCTAGATTTTTAATTAATGCTCCTCCACCTGCAAGAACTATTCCCTTTTCCATAATATCTGATGCCAATTCTGGTGGTGTTTTTTCTAATGTTAATTTTACTATTTCTACTATTCTATTAATTGATTCTTTCATTGCATCTTCAATTTGTGTAGATGTTACTTTTACTGTTCTTGGTAGTCCATCTGTCAAATCTCTTCCTCTTACTTCCATTGTCATTTCTGTCATAAGTGGCATTGCACAACCAATTTGCATTTTTATTTGCTCAGCTGTTGTTTCTCCAATAGCAAGATTCATTTCTCTTTTTATATAATTTACTATATCTTCATCTAATTCATCACCAGCAACTCTTAATGAGTGGCTAACTACTATTCCTCCTAAAGATATAACTGCAACTTCTGTTGTTCCTCCACCAATATCAACAATAATACTTCCTGTTGGTTCTCCAACATCTAAAGATGCTCCTATTGCAGCTGCCATTGGTTCTTCAATTAAATATACTTCTTTAGCTCCTGCTTGTATAACTGATTCTTCAACTGCTCTTTCTTCAACTTCAGTTATTCCAGAAGGTACTCCAACAACAACTCTTGGTTTTCCAACATTATATCTTCTTCCAACTTTTCCTATTATATTTTTAAGCATCAATTGTGTAGCTGTAAAGTCTGCAATAACTCCATCTTTTAATGGTCTTACTGCTTTAATTTGTTCAGGAGTTCTTCCTAACATTTCTTTTGCTTCATTTCCAGTTGCCATTATATTCCCTGTTTTTCTATCAATTGCTACAACTGATGGCTCTTTTAGAACTATTCCTTTCCCTTTTAATGTAACTAATAGATTTGCAGTTCCCAAATCTATCCCAACATCTTTTGATCCAAATGTAAAAAATTTCATCATCCTCTATCCTTTCCTTCATTTTGTATATTATTATCTTTTGTTCTTGCTTCTTTTGCTATTTTTTCTGCCATTTCGGACAATATACTTGTAAATTTTCCATTTCCTATTACTATATGGTCCATTAATTCTATTCCAAGTAAATCTGCAACTTTCATCGATAGTTCAGTAAATTTAACATCTACCTCACTTGGCGTTGCATCTCCTGATGGATGATTATGGATTAAAATAATTTTAGGTGCCTTCATTTTTATAGCTTCTGTCATTATATCTTTAATTTGAAAATTCATATATGAATTTCCTCCAAATGATATTTCTTTTATCTTTAGGATTTCATTTTTTTCATTAAGTATAACTACTTTTGATATTTCTCTTTTTTCAAAACGTAATTCTTCCATAAAAATTTTAACAACATCACTAGGTTCTTTAATTGCTATTTTTTTATAATTTGAAGGCTTGGACATTCTTATTGCAAGTTCTGCTACTGCTTTTAATTGAATTGCTTTAACTTTTCCTATTCCTTTTATTTGCATTAATTCCTCTATAGTAATATCTTTCAAAAAATCCATTCCATATAAATTTGCTTCATTAAGGCTTAAAACTTTTTGTGCAATTTGTACTGAAGTTTCTTCTTTTGTTCCTGTTTTTATTATAATTGCTAATAATTCTGCATTTGATAATGCTTTTTCACCATATAATTCTAATTTTTCATATGGTCTTTCTGCCTCTGGCAATTGTTTTATCGTCATTGACAAATCTAGTCAATCCTTTCTTGTTCATAAATTGCCCCTATATTTTTTTGTATATAAAAATTGCAAGTACCATTCCTATAATACTAGAAACACTTATCTTAAACATAAGTGCAAATGTTATTTTTACAACACTTAAATCTAATACTATTGGGTTTTCTAGACCAAAGCTTTGGCTATATGATAGCCACCAAAGCCAACTTACTCTAGATGCTAATTCCCCTAATAGTCCCCCTACTACTAGTCCTGATAAAATAAATATTAATAAAATCCATATATTTTTTTCTTTTGTTGCCATATTTACCTCTCCTCCAATTTCTACTTTTCTTAAATCTTTAATTTTCTTACGGATATTTCTTTTTTAACTCTTTGCTATTATATCCTGAATTAGCAAATTTTTCAAGTATATTACAAAAATTACACAGAAAATATCTGTGTAATCTCTATTTATATATCTTCAATACAAATTATCTTTTGTCTGAATTTTTAATTTTTTCTAATTTTTCTTTTTCAATTCCTGTTATCTTCACTATTTCATCTAAATCCATATTATAATTTAGCATTTTCTTTGCAATTTCTAAAACTTTTTCATTTTTTCCTTCTTTTATCCCTTCTTCTTTTGCTTCACCTATATCACTATTATAGTCCATTTCCCATCTTTCTCTTAACTCTTGCATTCTTCTTTCAGCAGCTTCTCCTGTTAAATAGTTCATTTCTTTTTTGGCTTTTCTTATTATTGCATTTTTCTTTTCTGCCATTTTCGATTTTTCCCCCTTAAAATCATCTATAAATGCTAACCATTGATTTACTCTGTCTTCCATATTTACATTTGCTTTTCTAAATTTAGGTAATTCTATAAAATACCATTTCATATTTTTTATTATTTCAAAATCTTTATGTTCTTTTAATACTATTTTTGACTCTGATATATACTCATCAAATCCTAGTAATTCATAATCTAATATATTTATTAATATTAGCTGTTTTACATTTTTATACTCTATTCCTCTTTTTGTTTCTTGTGATAATAGTTTTGCTCCATAATGTAATGTCCTATTTTCAAAATATGCTCTTTGTCTTACTTGCATTTCTATATCTACTATTATTCCATCATTTAACTCTGCTTGTAAGTCTATACTTCCTCCTTTTTCATCTTTTGCTAGTCTTTCTAAATCAACTTCACTTCTAATTTCTATTTCCTTTATTTCTATTTTTAATAAAGCTTCTAAAAAATCTTTTAAAAATTCTTCATTTCCCTTTCTTGCAAAAAATGCTTTAAACACAATATCATCTTTTAGAGTTAGTTCTTTCTTTTTATTTTCTCTTTTTTCTTTTGTTTCATTATTATTTTTTTCATTTTTCATATTTCTCCTTCCTATTATACCAAATTTTCAGTACATTAAAAGGAATGTATTGATTTAATTTGGCAAATTTAATTAATTTTTCTAATTCAAAATCAATACATCTGTAATTTATCATTTGTTTTTCTAAAATATAATTTCGCTAAAGGGAAAGATTCTTGAAGTTTAGCTACTAATATTAAAAGAATACATATTGCTAAAATAGAATAAAATAAAATGATTTAAAATTCTTAGATTTAATTAACTTTGATTAGAATATCATTACTATATCATAATTTCCATTATTTGTAAATAGTTTTTAAGATTTTTTTATAATTTTTAAAGAACATTAAGGGGTAGTCCTCAAAATTCCGGTTACCAAAAATTACTTCTTCCCATATAATAATATTAGTAGTATAATATAAGTATGAGATTTAGGAGGTTTACCTTTATGAAAATTGAAAAATTAACAGATAATAAAATTCGTGTCATTATGAACTTTAAAGATATGGAATTAGATAAACATGATTTTTTTGAAAATATAATTGATTCACAAAGTCTATTTGTAGACATATTAGAAAAAGCAGAAAAGGAAGTTGATTTTCACACAGAAGGATGTAAGTTACTAATAGAAGCTTTTTCTACATTTGAAGATGTAATTGTTTTTACAATTACAAAATTCTCTGTAAATGATAGTAATTCAAATATAAATAATAAGAAGAAAAAAGTAATTGTAAAAAGAAAAACTAATACTCCTTTACTTGATAATGCTATATATGAATTTGACAATTTTGATTCATTTTGTGATTTTTGCAAGTCAATTATAAATATTTTAGATATACATATTGAAAAATTAGCAAAAAAAATATTGCTATATAATTATAATAATAAATTTTATTTAATTTTAAAAGATATTAACTATAATAATAAAAATACAAAAAAAATTTTTAATACTTTATCCGAGTTTGCAAAAATTCAAAATTTCTCTAATAATTTTGAATTTAAATTATTAGAACATGGAAAATTATTTGTTAAGAATAATGCTATTTTAAAAGGTATTAAATATTTAATATAATATGCAAAATTAAAAAACAATTAATATGAAAATAGAAGCCATATTTCAATAATATAACTTCTATTTTATGTTTAAATATTAATATAAATAATTTTGTGGATTATATGCAATTCCATTTACACGAATTTCTAAATGCAAATGTGGTCCTGTTGAATTACCTGTAGAACCTACTGCTGCTATACTCTGTCCTTGAGATACTTGTGTACCTGTTCCAACATATAATTTACTGCAATGAGCATAATATGTTTGTACTCCATTTCCATGACTTATAACAAGCATATTTCCATATGACCCTTTATATCCTGAAAAAGTAACTGTTCCTGATGCTGCAGCTACAACATTGGTTCCTGATGGTGCTGCAATGTCTAAACCTGTATGTGAAGATCTTCTAATACTACTTCCTGCTCCAAATCTTGAAGTAATAGTTCCTGAAACTGGTCTAATTAAAGAAATACCTAAATTCGCTTTTCCACTTGATGTAGTTAATTTTGTATTAACTGTCCCTGTCGCTTGATAAACATTACTTGAAGATTTTTTTGCAACTGTTACTACTTTTGGTTTTTCCACATATAATTTTGAAACAGCATCATCTGTTGAAACTAAGTCTTTAAGTTCTGTTTCATATTTTTCTACAATTGATATATTTTCTATATTTGAACTATCTTTTTCCTTTAAAGTATTAACTACACTTTCTGCTTCTTCAAAATTTGAAACATATAACTTTTCTTCTTGATTATCTGCTATTGCATAATAACGATAATATGTAACACCTTGTGATTTTATATTCTCAAAAATCTCATCATCATTTGTTACAATATTTTTCTTTAACAAACATAGCTTATATTCAGGCATATTGTTAACTTGTACAAATGCTACATTTCCACTACTTCCATCACCTTTTTCAACATAATCATTTATTTTATGTTGTAATTCTGTTCTATTTTCTGTATAACCTACTTGTTCTCCATTTATATAAACACTATATGTAGGTTTGTATA
>CALXXH010000003.1 GCA_944392635.1 uncultured Clostridia bacterium
ATGGGAATAAGAGAAAGATTAAGTGGAAACGAAGCTGCTGCAACAGCTATGAGACAAATTAATCCTGATGTTGTTGCTGCATACCCTATTACTCCTTCAACTGAAATACCACAATACTTTTCAACATTTGTTGCAAATGGTAGTGTGGATTCAGATTTCGTTGCAGTTGAAAGTGAACATAGTGCAATGTCAGCTTGTATCGGTGCAGAAGCTGCAGGAGCAAGAGCAATGACTGCTACATCTGCAAATGGTTTATCACTAATGTGGGAAATGATTTATATAGCATCTAGCTTAAGACTTCCAATTGTTTTATCATTAGTAAATAGAGCTGTATCAGGACCTTTAAATATCCACAATGACCATTCAGATGCAATGGGAGTTAGAGATGCTGGTTGGATTATGCTATTTTCAGAAAACAATCAAGAAGCATATGACAACACTTTAATGGCTCATAGAATTGCAGAACATAAAGATGTTAGACTTCCTTTAATGGTTTGCCAAGATGGATTTATAACATCACACTCTATTGAAAATATAGAATTAGTTGAAGATGATAAAGTAAAAGAATTTGTTGGAGAATATCATCCTGAACATTATTTATTAAATAAAGAAGAACCAATAGCAGTTGGTCCATTAGATGTTCAAAGTTACTTGTTTGAACATAAAGCACAACAAGCAGAAGCAATGGAAAATGCTAAAAAAGTTATATTAGAAGTTGCTGAAGATTTTGAAAAAATGACAGGTAGAAAATACGGATTTTTTGAAGAATACAAATTAGATGATGCAGAAGTTGCAATTGTTTGTATGAACTCAACTGCTGGAACAACAAAATTTGTAGTTGATAATTTAAGAGAAAAAGGAATAAAAGCTGGTCTATTAAAACTAAGAGTATTTAGACCATTCCCAGTAAATGAAATTGCTAAAGCATTATCTCATTTAAAAGCAATGGCAATTTTAGATAAAGCTTCTTCATTAAATGCTGCAGGTGGTGCTTTATATGAAGATGTACTATCTGCTATGTATGTAAATAACTACCACGTACCTGCTGTAAACTATGTTTATGGTATTGGTGGTAGAGATACAAAAGCAGATGAAATCGAAGGAGTTTATAACGATTTATTAGAAATCGCAAAAACTGGAAATATAGATAATCCATATCGTTACTTTGGATTAAGAAGGGAGGCAAAATAATATGGCATATAATTTAAAAGAAGTTGTAGCAAATAAACCTTCAAGATTTACAAGTGGTCATAGAATGTGTGCTGGATGTGGAGCTCCACCAGCAGCAAGAATGATAATGAGAGCATTAAAACCAGAAGACCATGCAGTTGTTGCAGGAGCTACTGGATGTATGGAAGTTTCAACATTTATCTATCCATATACTGCTTGGACAGATTCATTTATTCACACTGCATTTGAATGTGCTGGTGCAACAATATCAGGTGTTGAAGCTGCTTATCATTCTATGAAAAAACAAGGAAAATTACCACAAGATGGTGAAACAAAATTCATCGCATTTGGTGGAGATGGTGGAACTTATGATATAGGTTTACAAAGTTTATCAGGTGCAATGGAACGTAGACATGATATAACATATGTATGTTACGATAATGGTGCATATATGAATACTGGTATTCAACGTTCATCAGCAACACCAAAATTTGCTGATACAACAACATCACCAGCTGGAAAAGTAATACCTGGAAAAGCTCAACCAAGAAAAGACTTAGCAAAAATCATGGTAGGACATCATATCCCATATGTTGCACAAACAATAGGATATATGAATTTTAAAGACTTATATGAAAAAGCTGAAAAAGCAATATATACAGAAGGACCTGCATTCTTAAATGTTTTAGCGCCATGTCCTAGAGGATGGGGATACCCAACAGACATGTTAATGCAAATAAACAAATTAGCAGTAGAAACATGTTATTGGCCATTATATGAAGTAGTAGATGGAAAATACAAAATAACATACAAACCAGCAAAAAAACTACCAGTAGAAGAATTCTTAAAACCACAAAAAAGATTTAGACATATGTTTAAACCAGGAAATGAGTGGATGATAGAAGAATTCCAAAAACTAGTAGATGAAAGATGGCAAGAATTATTAGACTTAGAAGAAATTACAAACAGGGATTAGGGGACGTTCTTTTAATCCCTGCTAAGGGGAATAAGGGACAGTCTTCAATAAAAAATGTAATATTACATATAATATTAATTTATAAAATTTATGAAAGCAAATTATGGAGGTGATAAATATGGCATATAAAATAACAGATAAATGTATATCTTGTGGAGCTTGTGCAGCTGAATGTCCAGTAGGATGTATTTCACAAGGTGATGATAAATTTGTAATTGACCAATCAGCTTGTATATCATGTGGTACATGTGCTGGGGTTTGTCCAGTTGAAGCACCAGAAGAAGAATAGAATAATTAGGGGATGCTTCATAAATCCCTTTTAAAGGGATTTATGAGCTTCCTCTTTATGATTTTTTAAATTTTATCTTATTTTCTTTAATTTTATTTATATATTTATTAAATATTGTATTCAAAATTTTATATCAAATTATTATCATATACCAATTAAATAATGAAAGGAGGAAATATGCCTCGTATTGCAAGAAAAGAAATAAATTCATCATATCTTCATGTAATGATTCAAGGAATTGAAAAAAGAAATATATTTAATACTGAAAAAAACAAAAAATATTATAAAAAATTATTATTTGAAAATGTAAAAGATTTTGATGATATATTCATATTGGCATATTGCATTATGGATAATCATATACATTTATTAATTTATTGTAAAGATATTAATCATTTATCAAAATTAATGAGCCAAACTAATACATCTTATGCATTATGATATAACAAATACGAAAATAGAGTAGGTTATGTATTTAGGAATAGATATCACATTCAAATCATCGAAAATCAACAACACCTTTTTAATTGTCTAGTTTATATTCATAATAATCCAGTAAAAGCTAATATTGTTCAATCTATGGAAGAATATCAATTTTCATCTTATAATATGTATAAAAATTTCAAAGTTAAGTCGGAAGTTATAAAACTTATATTTGATGATACCAATTATATAAATGAATTTAATGCTATTCACAAAAATCTAGAAATTGTAAAAATAGATAATATTATAGACATTGTCGAACCAAAAACTTCTTCAATTGACTTAGATAAGATTATTACAGAATTTTGCACAAATAATCATCTAACAATTGATTTAATAAGACGCAATAACTGTTTCTTAATAAATTTAGTAAATGAAATAAAGATGAATACAAATTTTAATAATAAAGAAATATCTGAATACTTAAAAATAGGAAAAAATAGAATACGTAATATACTAAAAAAAGACTAAGAGTGTCCCTTAATCCCAGTAGCAGGGATTAAAAGAACGTCCCCTAATCCCTCTTAATCCTCTTTTTCTAATTCTTCTAACTCTGGATCTGTTATTTCTTCTGTTTCTTCTTCTACATCTTTTATTATTAATATATCTTTTGCATTATATTTTTTGTATGTTGACACTTCTCCATCTTTGAATTTTACTCTTAATTGTTCTTTTAGTGTTTCTATTGAATCTACTTCCCCTATTCCATCTTCTGTTTTTACTATTGCTCCTACTTTTGGAAGTCTTTTTGCTTTTTCTTCATATACTTCATTTTCATATTTCAAACAACACATTAATCTTCCACAGTTTCCTGATATTTTTGATGGATTTAGTGATAAATTTTGTTCTTTTGCCATTTTTATTGATACTGTTTCAAAATCACTTAAGAATGTACAGCAACACAATTCTCTACCACATACTCCATTTCCACCAATTCTTTTTACTTCATCTCTAACACCTATTTGTCTTAACTCAATTCTTGTTTTATATATAGCTGCTAAATCTTTTACTAAATCTCTAAAGTCTATTCTTCCATCTGCTGTGAAATAGAATAATATTTTACTATTATCAAATTTATATTCAACATCTGTCAATGTCATATCTAAATTATGTTCTTTTATTTTCTTTAAACATATTTCAAATGCTTCTTTTTCTTTTTTTCTGCATTCTTCATATTGTTTATGGTCTTTATAATTAGCTATTCTAATCACTTTTTTCAAAGGTGTTAGTATTTTTTCATCCTCTATATGTCTATTAGGTATAACTACTTCTCCATATTCATCACCTTGAGCAGTTTCAACAATTACTTTATCTCCTTTTCTAACTCTTAGGTTTTTTGGATTAAAAAAATATATTTTTCCTAACTTTTTAAATCTTACTCCTATTATATTTTTCAAATTAATTTACATCCTTTCTATAATCTAAAAAAATTTATCACACATATTAAATATCATATTATCTATACACATATCATAATTTCCATTTTGTTTTAATCTTTTTTTGGTATCTTCCACAATATTTATACAGTCTGCATAAATATATTGTTGTTTAGCTTTTTTTAATAATAGTATATTTATATAATCTAAAACCTCAAATATTTCTTCTTTAAATTTATATATAGGTTTTGCATAGTTATATAAATCTATAATATCCACTTTTCCTAAATTATTTATAAATGCATATATGCTTTCATAATCTTCTTGTTTATCTTTCAAATTTATTGCTTTTCCTATGCTTCCTTGAAACATATCAAGCATTTCTTCATTTATTTGACTTATTCCTAAATTATCTTTTAAATATCTTTTCATTTCTTCATTTGATATTTTTTCAAAATGAAGTATCATACATCTAGATTTTATCGTTGGTAAAAATAAGTTTTCATTAGAGCCTATTAAAATAATTACGGCATATTCTGGTGGTTCCTCTAATGTTTTTAATAAACAGTTTTGTGCTTCTTTTGTCATTAAATCTGCATTGTCTATTATATATACTTTCTTATTAGAAATTATTGGTTTTTCTTGTATAATTTTTTGCAGATTTCTTATTTGTTCTATTTTTATACTATTTCCATCTGGTTCTACAATTAGAAAATCAGGATTATTATTTGTATCAAATTCTATACAAGATTTGCAATCACATTTATTATCTATTGTTTGATTCAAACATAAAATTTTCTTTGCAAAATCTTTTGCTATCATTTTCTTTCCAATTCCTTCAATTCCTATAAACATATAGCTATGTGATACTGTATTATTTTGTATTGATTTTTGTAATACTTGTTTATTCTTTTCGTTTCCTAAAATTGTTTCAAACATTAATTTCTTCAATCCTTTTTTCAACTAATTAATAACTTAATTTTCGTGATATTACTTAATTAATCTACATGTCCCCATTTGCTTAAAGGCCAAATTCTAATTGCAACAGTACTTTCTATCTTTTCTAAAGGAATACAACCAAATGCTCTACAGTCTGTACTATGATTTCTATTATCTCCCATTGCAAATACACAATTTTCTGGAACTGTAAAGTCATCAAAACCTGCTCCTACAACATCAGTTACTATTCCATCTTGCAAATATGGTTCATCTAATTCTTGGTCATTTATATATACTTTTCCATCTTTAATTTGTACATGTTCTCCTGGAAGTGCAATTACTCTTTTTATATAACTTCTTTTTCCTATTTCTAGAAAATTATTTACAAACCATCTAAATCCTGTCTTTTCATCATATTTTGCTACTGGATTACTTTCATCTATTTCAGCTTGTGTATATGTTATTTTTGCTGGTTCTTCAAATGTTATAATTTCACCTCTTTCAGGTAAAGTTTTTGTAGTTCTTCCCCATCTATTAAGCCATAATCTTTCATCTTGAACAAGTGTTGGATACATTGATACTTGCTTTACTATTGTTGGTGTTCCTATAAAATATCTAAATAACATTGCTAATACTAATGCTATTAATATACAATATACCCATTCTAATATTTCTTTTGTTTTTTCACTCAACTTAAATCTCTCCCTTATGCTAATTTTTACTTAATTATTATACATCATTTTTAGCAACATATCAATGAATTTTCGAATTTTTTTACAGGGATTAGAGGACGGACCTTTATATATTTATTTTTATTTAAAAGATATTATATAGTAATTTATGAAATTTCGAATGCGAATGAAATCTTGTTATAAATTCTTTAATTATCTAGTGGGAGAATCTCAAACTTGCTTTGAGAGGGGCCTACTAGATGATTTTAGAATTTATTCAAGATGTAATGTTAGCCGAGAAATAAATAAATTACTATATAATATCTTTTAAAACTGTTTTTCAATGACCGTCTCTTAACCCCTGTTTATTGTTTTGTTGGTATTCTTACTACTACTTCTGTACCTTGTCCAACAACACTTTTTATATCTATACTTCCACCATTTTTATCAAGAATTTCTTTTGCTATTGAAAGTCCTAATCCTGTTCCTCCCATTTCTCTTGTACGAGCTTTATCTACACGATAAAATCTTTCAAATATTCTTGATAAATCTTCTTCTGGTATTCCTATACCATTATCAAATATCTTAATATATGCATCATTATATACAAATCCAACATATATCTTTATTTCCCCACCATCTTTTGTATATTTTATACTATTTGATAATATATTTAATACAACTCTTTCTATATCATACTTATCAGCATATACTGGTGGTACATCTGCTGTTACAAAACAATTTACAGTGTGATTTTTCTTTTTAATTTCTATTGCCAATTTATCTTGGCATTTTTTCACTAGCTCACCTAAATCAAATGACTCTTTTTGAGTTCTTGTTTTATTATTATCATATCTAGATAAAGTTAATAAATCTGTAACCAGTTTTGCCATTCTTCTTGCTTCTGTTGCAATAACATTTAAAAATTTGTCCTGCGTTTCTTTATCATATTCTCCTTCTAACAATGTATCTGCATATCCCATAATAGAAGTTATTGGAGTTTTTAATTCATGTGATACATCTGCAACAAATTCTTTTTGCATTGTATCTAATTTTACATGTTCTGTTATATCTTGTATTACTGCAATTACTCCATCTGGTCTATCTGTTTCATTTTTAAATGGTGCAAAAAATACATTCATATATTTATCTTCAACTTGTATTCTTTGCTCTGTTGATGTCCAGTTTTCTAAATAAATTATTTTTTCCATATTTATATCTAACTTAAATTTTTTGAATATATCATCAAATGTATTATCTTCTGGTCTTATACTTAAAAATTTCTTTGCTGCTGGATTTATTAATATTATTTCACCTTTCATATTAAATGCAATAATTCCATCTGTCATATGTAATAATATTGTTTCAATTTGATTCTTTTGAGTTGAAACTTCACTTAATTTATCTTTTAATTCAGTAGTCATTACACCAAAAATATTTTCTAAATCTCCCATATCATGACGTCTCTTTTTTCTAAGAGATTTTTTAGCTTTGGTTTTATCTTCATCAGTAATCTTTTCTGCACTTTTTATCAATTTATCAATTGGATATATTACATATTTTGATAATGCTATTGCTGCTATTATTCCAATAATTGCAAAAACTACTCCTGCGACTATTAATGTAATAGCTGTTCTTTGTTGTATTATTGTCAAAATTGATTCAACTTGTTCTCTTGATACTTGTCCTGCTTCTAATTTTTCATTTAATAATTGAATAGAATTTAGAAATGATATTCCAAGTCCACTAATTATTATAATACCTATTAAAAAGAAAATTAGTATAATTTTAAATTGTAAATTTTTAAACATCTTATCTCACCAATCTTTTTATTTCATTATATATTTTTTCTTCGACATCTGATACAGAAACTTTTAATGCATTTTTCTCCATATCTGCCATTTTACCTTTATCTAGCACTATATTTTCTATTGCAGAATTTAATTTTTGTCCTGTTAAGTCATCATTTAAAATAATGGTTGCTGCACCAATTTTTTCTAATACTTTAGCATTATATAACTGATGATTATGACTAACATTTGGAAGTGGTATTAAAATAGAAGGTTTTCCTAAATTTGCAATTTCAGTAACAGTCATAGCTCCAGCTCTTGCAACTATTAAATCTGCTACATTCATCATTTCTTCCATATTATATATATATGGCATTATTTTCATACCATCTATCATATTAATATTTTTCTTTATTTTCTCTAATTCTTCTTTTATAATATCATATTGTTTTGGTCCTGTTGCCCATATAACTTGATATTTCTTATTTAATCCATTTTGTATTATTTCTATAATAGAATCATTAATTTTTTTAGCACCTTGACTACCACCAAATATTAAAACAGAAGGCTTATCTATTTTTAATTTTATTTCCTCTAATTTATTTTTCTTTTGCTCTATAGTATAATTTTGTTTTTTAATTTTTACTGGTGTTCCTGTATATACAATATTTTTAGCATTTTTTATTCTTGAAATTGCATCTTCAAATGATACCAATATTGTATCAGTACTTTTAGCAAGCATTTTAACAGCTTTTCCTGGAAATGCATTACTTTCATGTAAAAGAGTAGGTATGCCTAATTTATGTGCTGCCATAATTGTTGCTCCACAAATATACCCACCTGTACCTATAACTACATCTGGTTTAAATTCTTTTATTATTTTCTTAGCTTCTCCAAAACCTTTTAAAGTTTTATACATTTTTTTTAAATTATCAATTGAAATCTTTTTACTTAATCCATATGCATCTATAGTTTTTAGTTTATATCCTGCTCTAGGAACCAAATCATTTTCTAAACCTCTAGTAGTTCCTATAAATATAATTTTAGAATCTTTTTCTTTCTTTTTTATTTCATTTGCAATTGCAAGACCTGGATTAATATGACCTGCTGTTCCTGCTGCTGCAATAATTGCTCTCATTTTTCTACCTCCAAACTGGGATTTTATGGACGGTCCTTAATTCCCTAATTTTAGGGAACTGGGGACGGACCTTTACAAATTTTATAGATATTTTAACAATTAACTTAATAATTTATGAGTTTTGAATGTGAATGAAGTTATAGTAGAAATTCTTTACTTGTAAAATAGGAGAATCTCAAACTTGCTTTGAGAGGTGCCTATTTTACAAGTTTAGAATTTATCTTTAACGCAATGTTAGCCGAAAAACGACATAAATTATTAAGTTAATTGTTGTTTATTATTATAGAAAGTTTAAGGTCCGTCCCCAAATCACTACTAACAGGGATTTTAAGCTCCGTCCCTTAATCCCTGCTCTTGATATATTCAATAATATTCCCATTTCACAAAGTAAGATAAATAACGCACTTCCTCCGGTAACTAAAGAATGGTAATGGCATTCCTGTTGCTGGCATAGATGATGTTACAACTGCTACATTTATTATTACTTGTATTGCAACTAATGCTGTTATTCCTATTGCAACTAAACTTCCAAACATATCTGGAGCTCTCATTGCAATTAATACTCCTCTCCAAATAAATATTGCAAATAATATTAAAACTATTGCACATCCTATAAATCCTAATTCTTCTCCTAATATTGAAAATATGAAATCATTATGTGGCTCTGGGATATATAGAAATTTTTGTTTACTTTCTCCGTAATCCTACACCAAATAGTCCTCCTGAACCTATTGCATATAAACTTTGAATTACTTGCCATCCATCTCCTGTTGCATCTTTCCATGGATCTAAAAATGTTACAACCCTTTGTAATCTATATGGTTCTTTTATAATCAAAAATATCAAAGCTGGAATTCCTCCAACAACTCCTGTTGCTAGGAAATGCCAAAACTTACATCCAGCCATAATCATCATAACTGAGCATATCCCTATAATAACTACTGAAGCACTAAAATGAGGTTCTAATAATAATAGAACAATTATTGGTGCTAACATACAAATATGTTTTAAAAATCCCTTTCCATATTTTGATAATTCATCTCTATTTTTCATCAAGATTCCTGCATAAAATATTATCATTAATAATTTTACTATTTCAGATGGTTGAACTGACAGAGTTTCTGTTACATATATCCATCTTTTAGCTCCATTTACTGTCCTTCCTGCAACTAATACTAATGCTAATAAAATTAAAGCAATCCACCATGCATGTTTATAAAATTTTTGATAAAATCTATAATCTATTTTTGATATAAATAGCATTGCAATTATACCTAAAATTGCAAAGATTAATTGTTTTGAAAAATATGAATAACTATTTCCACTTTCAGCTAAGGCTGACGGTGAACTTGCAGATAAAACCATTACTAATCCTATACATAATAAAAGAAGTATAGTAATTAATAATGTAAAATCTATTGGATTATTTAAAAAGCTAGAAAAACTTTTTTCTTTTCTTTTCTTTTTAACAGCCATTTCTTCTTCCTTTCTATATTTTTCTTTTGAAATCTAGTAATCAATTTAAAGTTCATTTATTTACTACTAATATTTAATTTAGGACCATCCCAAATTCCTCTATACTACTGTTTGCAAGCCTATGATGCATAATATTAATGTAATTGTACTAAATACAATTACTACTTTGCTTTCTTTCCACCCTGATAGTTCGAAATGGTGATGTAATGGTGCCATTTTAAATATTCTATTTCCTGTTTTCTTAAAGTATGCTACTTGTATGATAACTGATAATGTTTCTAATACTGGTATTAATGCTATTATTATTAATAATATAGGCATTTTTATATATAATGCTATTGCTGAAATAACTCCACCTAATAGTAATGAACCTGTGTCACCCATAAATACTTTTGCTGGATGTAAATTAAACATTAAAAATCCAAGTACTGCACCTATTACTATACTACCAAATACTCCAACTTCAGGAGCTCCAAATAATATTCCTATAACTGTTAGACATGTTACTATTATTGCTGATACACTAGATGATAAGCCATCTATCCCATCTGTTAGATTTATTGCATTTGTTGTTGCTAAAATTACAATAATTGCAAATGGTATATATATGTATACTGGCATTGATATATATTGTTTTAATATTGGTATATATGTATTTGTTCCAATATGTAATCCATAAACTAAATAAACTACATAAGCTACTGAAATAATTAGTAGTCCTAACATTTTGTAGCTTGGTTTTAAACCTTCTGTATTTTTTAATACTAATTTTTTGAAATCATCTATAAATCCAATTAGTCCAAATCCAATACTTACTAGTAATAAAGGTAATATATTATTTGCTAAATCATTTTGCCCATTTAATGTAAAATAAATATATGAACCAGTTACAACTATAATCATAGTTATTATCATAATTATTCCACCCATTGTTGGTGTTCCCTGTTTTTTCAAATGTGACTTTGGACCATCATCTCTTTCTATTTGACCTACTTTTAATTTTCTAAGTATTGGTATAATTATAAAACCTAATATAATTGCTACTATAAAAGATATTACTAATATACTTGTTTCTGCTTTCATGTTACCAAACCTTTCTTTTGCATTTTTTACGCTGAATATTTTTAAAATTTATGTAATTATGAGTGTGAATGAAAGAATATTATAAATTCTTTAATTATCAAGTAGGAGAATCTCAAACTTGCTTTGAGAGGTGCCTACTTGATTATTTTAGAATTTATTTATTCTGTAATGTTAGCCGAATAATAAATAAATTTTAAAATATTCATTTATTCTTTTCTATTTCATCTATTAAATCTCTTATAATAATTCTTTCATCAAAATCATTTTTGACTCCATTTATTTCTTGATAAAGTTCATGCCCTTTTCCAGCTAAAACTATTATATCTCTTTTTGTTGCCATTTGTATTGCTTCTTTAATAGCCTCTGTTCTGTCTACAACAACTTTATATTTTCCTTTTGTTTTCTTCATTCCTTCTTCTATTTGTTCCGTTATTTTTTCTGGTTTTTCTGTTCTTGGATTGTCAGAAGTAATAAATGTAAAATCAGCTATTCTTCCTGAAATTTCACCCATTACTGTTCTTTTACTATTATCTCTATCTCCTCCGCAACCAAATACACTAATTACTTTTCCTCTTGTATAACTTTTTACTGCTTGTAATATATTTTGCAAACTTTCTGGTGAATGTGCATAGTCAATCATTATTGGCAATTCTAATTTGTTGTCTACCATTTCAGATCTTCCTGGCACTCTAACTTCTAATAATGCTTCTTTTATAATTTCTGGTGAAATACCAAATTTTTGTGCAACACAAATAGCTGCAAGTGAATTATATACACTAAATCTTCCTGGTATTCCAGTTTTTACTCTTTCATTTCTATCTGTTATTTTTACTTTAAAATCAACATATGAATTTGTTATTGTAATATCTTTTGCAAGTAATTTTGCATAATTATCAATTCCATATGTAGTAATATCATTATCTGGAAACATATTTGGTATTTTTGCTCCATATAAGTCATCTGTATTTACAATTCCTACTCTACACATATGAAATAGTTTTAACTTTGATTGGAAATAGTCTTGCATATCTGTATGTTCATTTTGGCTAATATGATCTTCACTAAAATTAGTAAATATAACTATATCAAAATTGCAACCATCAACTCTATGTAGTTTTAAACTTTGTGAAGATACTTCCATTACTACAACTTCTACTCCATCTTCTGCCATTTGTGCAAATGTTTGTTGTAGTTCTAATCCTTCTGGTGTTGTTCTATCACTATCTTTGATTTTTTTGTCATTTATATATGTAGCAATTGTTCCAATTAACCCAACTTTTTTTCCTGCTCTTTGCAAAATTTCTTTTATCATAAATGTTGTTGTTGTTTTACCTTTTGTTCCTGTTACTCCTATTAATTTAAATTTCTTTGATGGATGCCCATAAAAATTACTTGCTGTAATAGATAAAGCCATTCTTGTACTAGGAGCCATTATTATAGTAACATCTGCTGGAACTTTCAAAGATTTTAAATCACATCCTTCTTCTACCATTACGGCTATTGCTCCATTTTCTATTACATTTTCCACATATTGATGACCATCTGTTGAAAATCCCTTTATTGCTATAAATAAAAATCCTTCTTTTACATTTTTTGAATTATTCTCAATTCCTTTTATCTCTAAATCAAGTGTCCCTTTTACTTTTAATCCTTCTAATCCTAGTAAAATTTCTTTTAAATTCATTTTTTATCAATCCCTTCAATTTTCTACATTTATTTTCATGCACAAAATTTGATTTTCTACATTATATAACTAAATCCACTTTTTGTATAGTATTTTTGAGCAAAAAAATCCCTTAATAATTATAATTTGAAATTATACCATATATGTATAATTACTCTTATTATATAATATTAAGGGTTTTAATTTTTATTCTTTTCATTATATAATTTATCATCAAATATCTATTTTAAACTCATTTCACAATACTTACAACGATATATTTGTTTTTCTTTATCTGTTAATATAAATACTTGGTCCAATTCTTTTTCTTGTGAAGTTATACATCTTGGGTTTTGACATTTGGCAATATTTACTATTTTTTCAGGTAAGTTTGCATGGAATTTTTTTACTATTTTATCATCTTTTACAATATTAATAGTTATATTAGAATCTAAAAATCCTATCATATCAATATTAACTTCAAAATCTTTGTCTATTTTTATAATATCTTTTCTTCCCATTTTTTTACTTTTTGCATTTGTAATAACTGCAACTGAACAGTCTAATTCATTTAAATTTAACGCATCATATATCTCCATTCCTTTTTTTGCTTTAATATGGTCTATTACAATACCATTTTTTATACTATCAATATTCATTTTTTCTTCCTTTCATTTTTATATTTTACTATATTATTATTTTATCTATTATACTATTTAATTTCTAATAATTTCAAAATTAATGCCATTCTAATATATTTTCCATATTCTACTTGTCTAAAATATGCAGCTCTTGGATCATCATCAACATCTACTGATATTTCATTTACTCTTGGTAATGGATGCATAATACATAAATCTTTTTTTGCTTTTTCTAATTTTTCTTTATTTAAAATATAATAATCTTTTAGTCTTATATAATCTTCTTCATTGAAAAATCTTTCTTTTTGAACTCTTGTCATGTATAAAATATCTAATTTATCCATATATTCTTCTATATCAGTTGTTTCTATCCACTCCAAATTATTTTTTTCTAATACTTCTCTTTTTAAATATTCTGGTATTTTTAGCTCATTTGGTGATATTAGAACAAATTTTATATTTTCATATCTTGCCATTGCTGTAATTAAAGAGTGTACTGTTCTTCCAAATTTCAAGTCTCCACATAATCCAATTGTCAAGTTTTCAAGTCTTCCTTTTTCTTGTTGTATAGTTAATAAATCTGTTAATGTTTGTGTTGGGTGATTATGTCCTCCATCTCCTGCATTTATTACTGGTACTGTTGATTTTAATGATGCAACTAATGGTGCTCCTTCTTTTGGGTGTCTCATTGCTATTATATCAGCATAACACCCTACAGTTCTTATTGTGTCTGCCACACTTTCTCCTTTTGATGTAGAACTTGAATCTGCTGTTGCAAATCCTAATACATTTCCTCCTAATTCCATCATTGCTGCTTCAAAACTAAGTCTTGTTCTTGTACTTGGTTCAAAAAATAAAGTAGCTAATTTTTTACCATCACATTTATGAGAATATTTCTCTTTGTTTTGGATAATATCATTAGCTACTTTTATTAGTTCGTCAATTTCTTCTACTGTTAAGTTTTTAATATCAATTAAATGTTTCATTTTTTTCTTCCTTTCCCCATTTTCTTATATTTTTATCAAAAAAAGGAACATCTTGTCAAGATATTCCCTTTTTATTTCTCATTTTATTTTTCAAATTTTCTAAAGCAATTCTCCTTGCACTTATTTTATTCTTTTCTTCATTTGACAATTCAGCAAGTGTTCTTCCATCCTCTAATTCAAATATTTCATCAAATCCAAAACCATTTTCTCCTCTAACATTTTCTGCAACATAACCTTCAATAAGTCCTTGTGCCACAATAGTATTAAAAACACCTGCAAGAGCTATTGCTGTAACAAATTTTATTTTTCTTTTTTCTTTTGGTACATCTTTTAGCTTTTCTAATATTGCTAAATTTCTTTCTCTATCTGTTCCATCATGCCATCTTTTTGTATATACTCCTGGAAATCCATTTAAATATTCTATTTCAATACCTGAATCATCTGCTAAACACATTTTACCATCTAACTCATTTGATATTATTTCTGCTTTTTTTATAGCATTTTTCTCAAATGTTTTTTGGTCTTCATTAACTTCTATTTCAATATCTGTTTCTTTCATTGATATTATTTTGTAATCACTTAAAATTTCTTGTACTTCTTTTATTTTTCCTTCATTATTTGAAGCTATAACTATTTCTTGTTTCATACATTAATCTCCTAAAATTAATAATTTTTACTATAAATCACTTATATACATTTCATTTTTCCATTTATCATAATATCATAAAAAGTTATGCTATACAATGATATAACATAACTTTTCTAATAATTCATACTGCCAATTATTTTATTATATGTTTCAAATTCTTATATTTTATATAAAATCCTATCATAGCTATTACAAGTATGAAAATAAATACTTTTAATATTATTGAACCTCCAGCACTAGGCAATATCATACTAGAAAGAGTATTATCTACTTTATTAGCTGGATTTGACACATTTGTATTAACACTATTATTTTGTGTATTATTTTCATCATTTCCTTCATTTTCATCTATACTATCAACCTCTATTATAGTTTCAAATACATTTCCTGCCAAATCACTTAGTTGTAGAGTTTCAGTAGAATTTTCATAAAATGTTTTACTAATTGACATTCTGTCTTCTGATAATGTCCATCCTGGTATTTCTAATAATTCTTCATTTGATTGTATAACTACATTTACAGCTTTTCCATTTTCTATTGTTTGATATTCTATATTTATTTCTGGAACTTCCTTGTCAATCCAATTAACTTTGGCTGTACTTTGAGAAATATTGCCTTGACCATCTTGATATTCAAATGTAAATTCTCCGTTCTGCTCAAAAGTATATTCATCTTTTCCTTCATTATTTGTTATTACAACATCATCTCTATTAAAAGTAATTTTTGCTGTAACATTTTGATTTGTTAATTGCATATTGTCATAAGAAATTGTTGCTATTATTTCTTCGATTTCTTGAGTAACATTTATTAAACATTTTGCTTCTTTATTTCCATCTTCTGTTGTCACTATTATTTCAGTTGTTCCTTCTGCTATTGCTGTTACTACTCCATTATCATCTACAGTTGCTATGTCTGGATTTTCTGTACTCCAACTTACATTTCTATTTGTTGCATTAGCTGGATTTATTGTCGCTACTAATGTTAATTTTTCACCTATTTTTAATTCTTCTTCATCAGTATTTAATGTTACACTCTCTACATTTATTATCTCTGGCTCTTCTGGGTCAGGATCTGTTACTTCATCTTCTTTTACTGTAACGGTACAAGTAGCTGTCTTTTGTCCATCCTCTGTTGTTACTGTTATTTCAGTTGTTCCTTCTGCTATTGCTGTCACTACTCCATTATCATCTACAGTTGCTATGTCTGGATTTTCCGTACTCCAACTTACATTTTTATTTGTTGCATTATCTGGATTTATTGTTACAACTAATGTAAATTCTTCTCCAACTTTTAACTCTTTTTCTTCAGTATTTAATGTTACACTCTCTACATTTATTATCTCTGGCTCTTCTGGGTCAGGATCTGTTACTTCATCTTCTTTTACTGTAACGGTACAAGTAGCTGTCTTTTGTCCATCCTCCGTTGTTACTGTTATTTCAGTTGTTCCTTCTGCTATTGCTGTTACTACTCCATTATCATCTACAGTTGCAATATTTGAATTTTCTGTACTCCAACTTACATTTTTATTTGTTGCATTATCTGGATTTATTGTTGCAACTAATGTAAATTCTTCTCCAACTTTTAACTCTTTTTCTTCAGTATTTAATGTTACACTCTCTACATTTATTATTTCTGGCTCTTCTGGCTCTCCTGGATCAGTTGATGGTCCTTCTGGAACTTCAACTGAACTTCCACCTACTGATAATAGTTGAGATTCATAGTCTTCTAATGCTTGTTTTAATTCTTCATTAACAGAATCAGACTCATCATCTACTGAATCATCAAAATTCCACTGAAAATCTCCACCATTTAAACGACCTGCATATTTTTCAATATTTGCTACTGCTTCTTCTGGAGTATCTGCTTTATATGTATATATTATACTTGATGTATCAAAATTATTATATGTATTTCCTCCATCTAATGATTTTACACTACTAGGAACTTGATCATTTATATCTGCTACTTCATAAGCATCAAAACTCTCGTTATCTTCTGAATATGGAATATATGATTCTTGTCCAACCATATAATTATTATATGCTTTTATCATTCCACCACTTTCTCCTGAAAAAGTTCCACTTGTATCAGAACCTTGCATAGATATCATCATCGGCTTTTTACAATTTCTAAAATAATTTCCCTCTACTAATACTGATGACTCTAAACATGCTCCTACACCATATTTTGAATTACCATCATAATAATTGTTATAAACATGTGCAGAATAAAATCTAATTCTTGGATGTCTTGAATCAGAATGGTCATACCAGTTATGATGATAAGTAATATACAATCCATCTGTCGTATCTTCACTTAATCCTAAAAGATTACTTTTTCCTGAATCCCAAAAATGGTTATATGAAAATGTAACATAAGTTGATTTTTTACAATCTAACGCTCCATCACCTTTTGCCTGATCACTATCACCACCAGCTTCTCCATAGAAGAAATCACAATTATGTACCCAAATATGATCATTTTCTTGTTGTAATCCAATATTATCTCCTTCTGAACTATCTGTTAGCATTACAGCAATATTTCTTATTTCAACATTTGTCGCATTTTTTATTCTAATACCATAACCATATAATGTGGCATCTTCACCTATTCCTTCTAAAGTTATACCACAATTAATTCTATTATCAGATCCATTTCCACTTATAACGATATCTCCACCTTCTAATACTGATGGATCTGTTACTTTTCCAATAAACCTTATTACTAATGGTTTTGACTCATAACCTTTTTTATATAAATCTAATATATTTTGTAAACCTACTGCCTCTTCTGTCCTTCCATCACTATTTGTTTGTACTTCTAAAGAAACTATATCCTTTGTTTCTTGTGTTATATATATAACATTTGCATTGTCCTTTAAAGTACCATCCATATTATAGGCACCTGTTGTTTCTCCATCTACCCAAGCAAAACCTGTTCTGTCATGTGCAACAACTGCTATACTTTCTGTTACAAATTGTTTAGATGTATCCTCTTGATTATCTATTATTGGAACAACTTTTAATTTATAATTTCCTGCCTTTAATCCAACAGCATCAGCTCTCCAGTAATTTCCACTTGCCCCATCACTATACTTTCTTATTAATTCATTATCTAACCTAGTATATCCATTATTTTCATTGCTTACATATACATTATATCCTGATGCCCCATCAACCTCTTGCCATTCAACATATGCTGATTCTAAACCACTTCCTACCGTTCTTTGAACCACGTTAGAATTCATAGCACTATATTTTTTCCCTGCTAAAGATATAATTTCGCTATGACCACTTAAATAATTTGATAATATTATTGCAATAATCAATAACATTATCAAACTTATACTTATTATTATTTTTGTTTTGTTTTTTAATACTCTTTTCATATGCACTCTCCTCTTTCGTCAATTTTTATATAAAATATAATCTACATTCTTATTATACAATATCCTAATTTTTATTACAACATTTTTTAAATTAAATTATACTTTTTGTCTATTTTTTAAACTTTCCATTATCATATTTTAAAACATTTCCTTCAACTGCAAAATATGGTATAAGAGCATTTGGAACTTCTATTGTATTTTTTTCTTTTCCATAACTTAATATTGTATAATCACTATTACGCAAATCAACATTAAACTTTGTATTTGAATCTATTTCTAATATATTACTTCCTTTTTCAAATTCTTCCTTTATCTTTCTGTATTCTTGTATTCCAACCATACTATTCATAAAATTATCTGTTAATTCTTCTTCAATAATATATTTTCCATCTTTATATCTTAAAATATAATCATTTCCAATTTTGTCTAAAAGTTCTTGTGAAATATTAGTTTCTTCAAAAATTTTATCATTGTTTGTATTTTGCAAAAAAACTCCATTAGAACTAAAATCAACAACTTGGTATAAACAATTTTCTTGTTGATATACATCTAAATTATTATTTTGTTCTTTATTCAATTGAGTTTCCCCTTTCTCATTAGCATTTTTTAAGTAATCTGTAAGTTCATCAATAAAATTATTAACAAACTCACTTTCTTTTACCTTATTGACTAAGTCATTTAATAAATCTAAACTCAAATAATATCACTCTCCTAGCTTGTATTTTGTTTTGGGAAAGAATTGTTACTAGATTTGTAAGAAAATTAGACATTAACGAAATCAAAGATTTCGATGTCATGATGCACAAAATTGCTTTGCAATTATTGTACCTATAAAAGTAAATTATCCTTTTTGTATACGGAAAAATCTTAGATAAAGTAAAAATAAAAGATGATTTTTCCTATACAATAACAAAAGATTTAAACTAGAAGTATTATATATTATTTAATTATTTATGTCAATCATTTAAAATATTTATTCAGCAAAACTTTTTCCTGTTGCATAATCGATTGTAATTCCAGGTTGCACATTATATACAAATACATTAAAACATACACCTTGTCCATTATCTTCTACAGAATATGCCTCAATCTCTACACCAGTTGCTAGTAAATTATCACCTTCAAATACTGGTGTTACTCTATATAAAACATGATTATTTTCATTTTCTTTTATATAATCTGCCACCTTATTTTCAAATGGTAACATCCCATTTACATTAAAATATCTTGTTCCTGTGATTAAATTTAATTCATTTGCATCTTCATCACTTAATTGATAACCTATTAAATGACATCTATTATATAAATATTCCCCATCATATTTTGCCTGTTCCCAACCAGTTGGTTTTACACTACTAATACTTCCTCTTTCATCTCCCTCAGGAGGCATTGTTTCTTTAGAAAGATTTGCATATGCTACTTTGCATCTTCCTAATTCGTCTAATTCACTATAATTTTCAAAACTTTCTGTGGTATATTCGCTTTCTTCAAAATATGGCATATTATTATTGATTTCAATATAGACTTCTCCTGTATATTCTGGGATATTATCTATATTGAAATCTGTTTTAGTTTGACTTTCTTGATTTGTAGAAGTTGCAGTAGATACAGTATTATTTTCTTCTACAAGATTTTCTATATTTAATACATCTTCTCCAAAAATAAAGCTAATTGCTAAAAAAATCACTACTATAATTATTCCTAAAATTTGTTTTGTTTGTTTATTATTTTTTCTCTTGTTTCTACCCATATTTAACACCTCAATTTATTTATATCATACAAAACAAATTTTTTGCAATTATTTTTTACTTTTTTTCACATTTCTTATAAATAAGAAAAGTGGCTTCGCCACATGTGCGTTTTGCTTTGCAAATACGCACAGCCCAAGGAAACTTAACCTTATTGTATACGTAAAAATCTTCGATTTTTCCTATACAATAAAATTAGCCCCTCTACAAGGGGCACTGTCAGCAAGTTTATCTCAATTTTTTATTGCATCAACTTTTTCTATTTCTCTACATATATTTTATTTCCTTTATTAACTACGATTCCTGCTTGTGGTGTTTGAGTTTTTATTATTACACTTTCTTTATCCATTTCCTCTTCTGCATTTTGTACAACAAGTTCTAAGCCACTTTCTTTTACTATTTTTTCTGCTTCTTTTATACTCTTACCTATCAAATCTGGAGTTTCTACTTGTTCTACTGGTTCGACTTCATCTTGATTTCCTTGACTTACTTCCAAATATGGTAAAATTTCACTAAAAATTTGACCTCCTAGTGGTGCTGCAACACCTCCTCCTTGATGTCCACCTTCTCCTGTTGGATTATATAAAGTAATTAAAAGTACTGCTTGTGGATTATCTATAGGTGCTACACCACAAAAAGAAGTAACATATTTATTTGTATTTACTCCATCTTCAGAAGTACCTGTTTTTCCTCCAATCCTGTAACCTGCAACTTTTGCATTTTTTCCTGTTCCTTCTGATACAACACTTTCCATCATGCTCAATACTTTTTCAGAAGTTTCTTTTGAAATTACCGTTCCATTTGTCTTTACTGGTATATCTGTTACTTCTTTTGTATGGCTATTTATTATTTGCTTTACTACCCTTGGGGTCACACTTGTTCCACCATTTGCAATTGATGATACAGCAGTAACTAACTGAATTGGTGTAATTTCAAATCTTTGACCAAAACTAATTGTTGCAAGTTCTACCGGTCCTGCTTTTTCTTTTGCTAAAAATATACTTCCTGCCTCTCCTGGTAAATCTATTCCAGTTCTTTCTAACAACTTAAATTTTTCCAAATACTCATAATATTTTGTAACACCTAATTGTTGCCCTAATCCTATAAATACCGGATTACATGAATTCATTAAACCTTGTCTTAGACTTTCAGCGCCATGTGGCCTATAATATCTCCAACACTTTATTCTAACTCCTGCAACTTCAATTCCCCCTGTACAAGAAAATTGTCCTTCTTTATCAATATCTGTAACTAATCCTTCTTCTATTGCAGCAGATGCTGTAATTACTTTAAATACTGACCCTGGTTCATATGTATCTGCTATAGCTTTATTTCTCCAAACTGCTTGCAAATTTCTAGTTCTTTCTTCTTGTGACAAACTATCCCATGTTTCTTTCAATTCATCTGTATAAGGTTCATATGGCTCATTTAAGTTATATGATGGATATGTTGCCATTGCTAAAATATCTCCATTTTGAGGATTCATTATAACAATATTTCCTCCATCAGTACATTTGTTATCAATACATGCTTCTTCTAAATATTTTTCTGCAATTGATTGTATTGTTAAATCAATTGTAAGTACTAAATCATTACCATCAACTGCCGGCACATAATTTTCTCCTTCTTCTCCTATTTCTCCACCTTTAGCATCAGTATGTCTTTGAATGGCACCTTTTGTCCCTTTTAATTCCTCTTCATATTTTGCTTCTATTCCATCTAAACCTTGATTGTCACTTCCACAAAAACCTATTATTTGTGATGCAAGTGTATTATATGGATAATATCTTTTTGTATCTTCATCTATATTAATTCCCTCTGTAATATTGTTTTCCTGCATCCACAATCTTAGTTCATCTGTTTTCTCTTTATCAACTTGTTTTACAATTGTTTCAATTGAACTTCGTTTAGATACTTTTTTTAATACAGTATCATAATCTAATTCAAATATTTCTGCCATCTTTCTAGCAACTTTTTCTTTATTTTCACTTTTAATATTTCCTGGATTTACTGTAACAGTTTCAACTGTACTACTAACTGCTAATTCTGTCCCATTTGTATCATATATTGTCCCTCTTTTAGGATTTATACTTCTATCTAATGTTTGTTGTTGATATGCAAGTTCTGCCAGTTCCTTTCCTTGAAATATTTGAATATATCCTAACCTAACTACTAAACAAACTAAAATTAGAAAAGCTATAAACAATGTATTTCTCATTTTTTTCTTACTTGATAATTTTGTTACAACCATAAAAAACCTCCTAATAAATTTTATTAGAAGGATATCTATTTATACCTATAATTATCTTAAATAGTCATATATTATATTGAATAAATTTTGAATGTGATTGAAAAAAATTTAGAATTTCTTAAATTATTTTATGGAAAATGTTCGCGTCGAACGAAGTGAGGACTAAGTGAAAGGGTGCCATAAAATTATTTTAGAAATTCTTATTTTTGTATTGAGCCGAAAAATTTATGAAATATAATACATGACTATTTATATTCTTCTTTATCTATGAAATATTTTATCAACAAATTCTTCAAACCAGTTTTTATTTTCAGTCTTTATTACTTCCTCTGTTGCTGGTTCAACATAATCTTTTTTAGGTAGTGTTACATATACTGTTTGTCTATTAGTTAATTTTTGCATTCCTAATTTTTCTTTTGCTTGTTTTTCAATATTATTTAAATTTAAACTATTTTCAATTGTTACTTCCAATTGTTCATTTTCTTTTTCTAATGCAGATAGTTCTTTCTTTAAAGTTTGTACCTCTGTAAATTTTTCATTTATTTGAGAGTTTCTATAACTTATAGTAAGCAACAGAATAAAGATTCCAATTACAACTAAAGTAATATTTTTCTGCCTTTTTTTCTGTTCAGGCGATACTACTACTTTTTGTCTTGGTAAATCTTCAACAACTTTCAATTTTCTTTGTCTTTTATTTCTTTTTCTTTGAACATCTGGTTCTAATTTTCTTGGGCTTGTTGTATATTGATATCCTGTTCTTGCCATAAGTTATTCACCTCCTTATCTTAAACTTACATTTTATTTTTTTACTTATTAATTTTGGTTTATTCTTTTTTCAAATATTCTTAATTTTGCACTTTTACTTCTAGAATTTTCTAACTGTTCTTCTTTGCTTGCTATAATTGGCTTTCTAGTAATAATCTCACCTAATGACTTAGCACCACATACACAATATGGCAGGTCACTTGGACATGTACATTTTCCTTTTGCATCTATAAAAGCTTTTTTAACTGCCCTATCTTCTAATGAGTGAAATGTAATTACACATAACCTTCCTTTATCATTTAAACAGTCTATACTGTCTTTTACAGTGTTATATAATGGTTTTATTTCATTGTTTACTTCTATTCTAATTGCTTGAAATGTTCTTTTTGCTGGATGTCCATCTTTTTGTTTTGATTTTGGAATTGATCTTTCAATTATTTCTACTAACTGTTTTGTTGTTTCAATAGGCCTTATTTCTCTTTCCTTGCAAATATTTCTTGCAATTTGTCTTGAAAATCTTTCTTCTCCATATTCGTAAATAATATTTGCTAAATCTTTTTCGCTGTAAGTATTTACAACAATCTTAGCAGTTAGTTCCTGAGTCTTATCCATTCTCATATCTAAAACATTTTCGCCTAAATAACTAAAGCCCCTATTTCTTTCATCTAACTGATATGAAGACACTCCTAAATCTAACAAAATTCCATCAACTTTTTCTATTTCAAGTTCTTCTAATATTTTCTTAATATTATCATGATTATCATGTACATATATGACATTAGAAAAATCTTTCAATTTTTCTTTTGCTGCTTTTAGAGCTTCTTCATCTCTATCAATACCAATTAATTTACCACTTTTAGATAATTTTTCTACTATTTTACTGCTATGCCCTGCTCCACCAAGTGTTCCATCAACATATATTCCATCAGGTTTTATATTTAACCCTTCTATACATTCATCTAGCATAACAGGTTTATGTTTAAATTCCATTTTTACCTCTTAAATGCGTCTAAATTTTATATACCATAACAGCTGGTAATCAAATAACTACCAGCTGTCTTTTCTCTATGTATTTATCTTTTGGTTTTTATTGGTTCTTTAGCATTCATATCTTTTGTTATTTGATTAAACAACATTTGTATACTAAAAACTTTCTTTTGAAAACTTAAATCACTTTATCTTTTGTATCTAAAAAGCTTTTGTACTTTTAACTTTTGTTTAACCAAATTATTTTATCTTTTGTATATTTATCTTTTGTAAAGTTTTCTTTTGTACTTTTATCTTTTGTGTTTTATATAAACTTTTTCAAGTTATATACCTAAATTTGCCATGTTTTCTGCAATTTCATCTGCAGAAATATTTTCATCACAATTTTGCCATGTTTGTTTATCCCAAATTTCTAGTCTTGTCCCTACTCCAATTATTACAGTTTCTTTTTCAAGTCCTGCTGCAATCCTTAAGTTATTTGGTAATAAAAATCTTCCTTGTTTATCTATTTCACATTCTGTTGCACCTGATAAGAAAAATCTTACAAAGTTTCTGGCATTTTTATCTGAAAGTGGTAAAGCTTTTAATTTTGTTTCAAAATTCATCCATTCTTCTTGTGAAAACGCAAATAAACATCCATCTAAACCTTTTGTTACGATGAACTTTTCTCCCATGTCTTGTCTTAGTTTTACTGGCATTATTAATCTACCTTTAGCATCTAGAGAATGCTCGTATTCACCTATTAGCAATTAATGGTCCTCCTTTTTCACTTTCTACCACTTTGTACCACTTTTCTCCACTTCAAGTAAATTTTAATATAACTTTTTCTATTTTGCAAGTGTTTTTTTAAATTTTTTTAAATTTTTATTAAATTTTGGTTACAACTTACAGCTTGTTTTAATAATCCAATAAAATTAATGTTATAATATATCGAATAAATTTCGAATGTGATTGGAAAAAATTTAGAATTTCTTTAATAATTTTATGGAAAATGTTCGCGTCGAACGAAATGAGGACTAAGTGAAAGGGTGCCATAAAATTATTTTAGAAATTCTTATTTTTGTATTGAACCGAAAAATTTATGAAATATATTATAACATTAATTTTTATTATTGCATTATTAGCTGTAAATTGTAACAAATCTTCTAGTTTATAGTTGTTCCTGTTGCTCCTGTTCCTACAACATCTTCTTGTAATGAACGCCATGTATTACAACCAACTATACCATCTGCTGTTAATCCTCTTGAGCGTTGATAACTAATTACTGCATTTTGAGTAGCAGATCCAAATATTCCATCTAATCCATTAGTCCTATATCCTAATGTATTTAAATCATCTTGAGCTATTAATACATAGTTACTAAGACTTCCTCTCCTTATTGTAGGGAAACCACCTGTACTACAAGCTGGCTTTCCGGAATCTTTTGTCAAAATGTACCCATGTTGGTGTAAGACTAATAGGTTCCACATATGTCCATATTCCTGAATTATTAGCACTATTCCAAAGTCTAGTTCTTTGTGTTTGTGTTAATCTTTGCCCAACATCAAATGCAACACCTGCATAATGTTGACTTTGATTTCCATGTCCTCCCTCATATGGTCTTTTAAAGGCAAATCCAACTGGTATTGGTCCTCCATATAAATATCTTTGACTATTCCAACTTTGCATAGTTCTTTTTGTTGTCCACAAAATATTACTTTTACTTGATCCTCTAAATTCTCTTACTCTTAATGTACCATTTGTATTATATGGCATGGATTCTTCTTCTCCCCTATAATATGTTTCCATTCTATCTGTATCATTATTAAAAACTAATATCTTTGCCATAAAAAATAATCCTCCCATAATCATATTTTCTATATATTATGAAAGGATTATCTTTTTGTTACCATATTTTACACTTCTCTTGCTTTTACAATAACTCTTAGTTTACTATCATTTGTACAAGTAATTAAAGTAACTTCTTTATTTCCATTTGTAAGTTGACTTGTACAGCTAACATCTGTTGGATCTACTTCATATTTATTATATACACGATAATTTATAGTTTTACCTGCTAAATCTGTTATTTCTATAATATCTCCATTTTCTAATGTAGGAACTTTACTAAAGAACTTTGTATTTCTATAATTATGACCTACTATACAAAAGTTTCCAACTTCATTTGGCTCTGGGCCCCAGAATTTTGTTGGAGATATTTTTAACAAATCTTCTGTTTCTTCAACTGAATCTGTTTCCCCATCCAAAATTGGATATTCCACATTTATTTTTGGTATTCTAACTGTTCCAATTGATACATATCTAAAACCATTTTGTGTTGTTTGTACAGTTTTATTAGAATTCTTTATTTGCTCTGCTTGATTTTCAGCATTTAATTCTTCTGTTTGTTCTTCATCATCTAATACTGCAATTAATACATTACTATCTGCTACTGTATTATCTTCTGTCATATTCATATTTGCTAGTATTTCTTGAGATACTTCTTCATCTTTATTTCTATTGTATTCTGCATATATGCAAAAAGAGATTAGAATGCATACTAAAAAAACAGACAAAAAGAAATCAAATTTATAGATTTTCTTTTTTCTCTTCAATTCAGGTGTAATATATAATTTTTTAGTAACTAAAATTTGATTCATACTACTCTCCTTTTTTCAATGCTCCTATATTATTATAACATGTATATAGATTTTTTTGAATACTTTTCATTAAAATTATTTAATTACTATTCATATATTTTTTACTAGTGAATGATATATTTAGATATTTTGAAGTATATTGGGGAGGACCTTTCTAGAAAATGTTTGAACGCATGTGAATTACATTTTCTTGAATGGGGATTACGCAAAAATATATAACTATATCATTCACTATATAAAGTATTATATTAACTGCAAATTGTAATATACCTTGTTATATTAGCAAAATCTTGAATAGATAATTCTTCTGCTCTTACATTTTCATTTAAATTTAATTTCTTTAAAATCTTTATTCCTTCCTCTTTATTTAAGAAAACTCTTGTATTAACAAGTGCGTTTAATAAAGTTTTTCTTCTTTGCATAAAAGCACATTTTATTATCCTAAACATAACATCTGGTCTTTCAACATTAACTGGTGGCTCTTTTCGTATATTTAATTTTATTACTTGTGATATTACTTCTGGTTCTGGTATAAATGAATCTTTTGGAACTTCCAAAATCTTTTCTCCTTCTGCATAATAATAAACACTATATGTAATTGCCCCTGTTTCTTTTCCTCCTGGAATAGCAATTAATCTATCTGCAACTTCTTTTTGAACCATTACTGTTATACTTTCTAAATCTAACTTCTCTTCCAAAAGCTTCATTATTATTGGTGTTGTAATATAGTATGGAAGGTTTGCAACTATTTTTACTTGTTTAAAACCTTTGTCCTTTTTATCATTTATTAATTTTTTTAAATCCAATTTTAGAATATCATCATTTATTATTTCTAGATTTTTATATAACAAAAATCTATCTTTCAAAATAGGAATCATTTTTTTATCTAATTCCACACAAACAACTTCCCCTGCATTTTCTAATAATTCTTTTGTTAATGTTCCTAAACCTGGTCCTATTTCTATAACACAATCTTCTTTTCCAATATTGCTACATTCAACAATTTTATTTATTACATTTTCATCTATTAGAAAATTCTGTCCTAATGATTTATTTGCTTTTATATGATATTTTTTCATTATGAAAGAAGTTTCTTCCCATAAACTACTCATTATTTCAATTTCTCCTTTTATTTTATTAGTTATAGATATATTATATTTGAATTTTTACCATTTTGCAAGTGTTTCTAGGCATCATTTAACCTGTTCCTAGATCCCGTTGACCTGTCCCTAAATCCCGAAATAGGATTTTTGGGGCCGTCCCCAAATCCTCTTGCATTTTTAAGGTTTTTAATGTAAAATATATTCACTACAAAACAAAAGAGGCGATGAGTATGAATGATAGAAATAAAAGAAATACTAATAAAAATATGAAAACAAGTAAAAATCAAGTTTCAAAGAAAATAAGAACTACAAAAGATGATTCAAATGTAATTAAACTAAAAACTGATTTTGATTCTAGTAATCTTATAAAAACTAAGAAACTAAAAACTATTCTTGGGGTTTCCATTATAATTTTTATACTTTTAATTGGAAGAATTGGTTTTCTACAATTTGTTGAAGGAAGTTCACTAGAAGAACAAGCATATAATCAACAAACAATTAATCAAATTATAAGTCCTAAACGTGGAAATATATATGATTCTACAGGAAAAGCTCTTGCAATTAGTGCTCAAGTAGATACTATCACTATTAATCCAGCAAAATTTGAAAAAGACACTGAAGAAGAAACTGCTAAATATAAAGAAACTATTGCAACAGGTCTTTCTCAAATATTTTCTTTAGATTACCAAGAAACTTTAGATAAACTAAATAGTAAGTCTCAAGTAGAAACTATTGCAAAAAAAGTAGAACAAGATAAAGTTGATGAATTAAAAACTTGGATGGAAGAAAATGAAATAAGTGTTGGTATTAATATAGATGAAGATACTAAAAGATATTATCCATATAGTACTGTTGCATCAGCTGTAATTGGTTTTTGTGGAAGTGATAATCAAGGTTTAAGTGGTATTGAATCTAAATGGGATTCTGTTTTAACAGGTACTCCTGGAAAAATTGTAAGTTCTCAAGGAAGTAATCAAGAAGAAATTCCTGATGCAGAAGAAACATATATTGCAGCAGAAAATGGTAGTGACCTAACTCTTACAATTGACCTAAACATTCAATCTATAGTTGAAAAATACCTAAAACAAGCAGTTGAAGAAAATGAATGTTCAAGAGGTGGTAATGTTATTGCAATGGATCCATCAACAGGTGATATCTTGGCTATGGCATCATATCCAGATTATGACTTAAACTCACCATATACCCCTAATTCAACACTTGCTAAAACTTATGATAGTTTAAGTAATGAAGAAAAAAATGAAGCTTTGTACAAAATGTGGTCAAATAAATCTGTTGCAGAAACATATGAACCTGGTTCAACATTTAAAATTATAACTTCTGCAGTTGCTTTAGAAGAAAATATAACAATTACTGATAAAGCCGGAGATTTTTATTGCAA
The DNA here is from genome assembly GCA_944392635.1 of uncultured Clostridia bacterium. Lineage (GTDB taxonomy): Bacteria > Bacillota > Clostridia > TANB77 > CAG-508 > CAG-269. Next base: position 29,611 of record CALXXH010000003.1, read on the forward strand.
AGGATATGAAGAATTTGAAGACGTAAATAATCAAACAATAAAAATAAGATGTTGGAGAGCAAATCCTCATGGTTCTCAAACTTTAAGACAGGCTTTAATGAATTCTTGTAACCCTGCTTTTATGCAGTTAGGGAAAAGAATTGGAGCACCTACTCTATATAAATACTATGAAGCTTTTGGATTATTTGATTCTACTAATTCTGGTCTATATGGTGAACAAAGTAGTATATTCCAAAAATTAGAAAATGTAGGACCTGTTGAACTTGCAACTATGTCATTTGGACAAAGATTAAATATTACACCACTTCAAATGATAACAGCAGTTTCTTGTGTTGCAAATGATGGTATTTTAATGCAACCTAGAATTGTAAAATCTGTAACCAACACTGATACAGGAGCTGTTACAGAAACACCTGTAACACAAGTAAGACAAGTAATTTCAAAAGAAACAGCAAATGAAGTAAAATCAATGATGGAATCTGTTGTAACTGAAGGAACTGGTAAGCATGCTGCTGTAACTGGATATTCTATAGGAGGAAAAACAGGTACTTCTGAACCAACTGAAGCAAATGCAGAAGAAGGTTATGTTGCATCATATGTTGCAATTTCACCTGTTGAAGATACAAAAATCGTTTTACTAGTTACATTATATGACCCTCAAGGAGAAAATGGATACCAAGGTGGTCAAGTTGCAGGACCTGTAGTTTCTCAAATGTTAAATGAAATTTTACCTTACTTAGGAGTTGTTTCAAGTACAACTGGGGATAATAGTTCAAGTAATTATATAACTGTACCAGATGTAAGAAATAAAACTGTTGCAGAAGCTGAAAAAACTCTAAAAGATGCTGGATTTAAGGTAAAAACATATGTAAATGGCGATGCAAATACAATTTTAGTTGAAGACCAAAATCCAAAACCAGGTAGTTCTTTACCTAAAAATTCTTTAATAATCTTATATGGTGAAGGTAGTACAACTTCTACATCTGTAGTTGTTCCAGACCTAAAAGGAATGAATGCATCACAAGCAACAAGTACATTACAATCTAAAAATTTGAATATTAATATAGAAGGTAGTGGAACTGTAATGGCTCAAGACTATATGGCAAATGAACAAGTACCTGAAGGAACTATTATAAAGGTTACCTTAAAAAGTACACTAACTGATGCACATTAAAATCTAAATTATAGAAAATATATTTAATGTCAAAATAGCAGAGGAAATAAATAAAATCTCCTCTGCTATTTAATATTTAAATTTTAACCTGTCACCTTTGCACTTTCTAGTGCATTTTGGGGCCGTCCCCAATGCACTATCTTGAAGCTATATAATATCCAACTCCTCTTTTTGTTATTAATATTTTTGGAGCTGATGTGTCTTGTTCTATTTTTTCACGAATTCTTCTTACTGTTACATCTACTGTTCTAATATCTCCGTAATACTCATATCCCCATACTTTTTCAAGCAATGTTTCTCTTGTTACTACTTGCTCTGGTTGAGATGCTAAGAATTTTAGTACTTCAAATTCTCTTAATGTTAAATCTATAATTTCTCCTCTAACCTTAACTTCAAATTTATCTAAATCTAATTCTAAATCTCCTACTACTATTTTACTATCTTTCTTTTTATCTTGTATATTAGGCTCAACAAATTGATTATTTGCAACAACATCAGCTTTTCTCAAATTAGCTTTTACTCTTGCAACTAATTCTCTTACACTAAATGGTTTTGTTATATAATCATCTGCACCTAATTCTAATCCTAATATTTTATCAATTTCTCCATCCTTAGCTGTTAGCATTAAAATAGGAACATTATATGAATTTTTGATTCTTTTACAAACAGATAATCCATCTAACTTTGGAAGCATTATATCTAATAAAATTAAATCCGGTTTTTGTTCTAAAGCCATATTAACAGCTGTAACACCGTCATTTGCTTCTATTGTACGATATCCTTCCTTTTTTAGATTATATACCAATATATCTATTATTGGTTGTTCGTCATCAACAATTAAAATTGTTTTTACATCCTTTTCAAAATCTTCCACAAAAATTCAGTCCTTTCTAATTGCTTTATTTATCATATTTATATCACAAGTATTTAAAATATACAAGTTATTTTACAAAATTTTTCCTCCACCTAAAACAACTCCATCTGTGTCATAAAAAACTACTGACTGTCCTTTTGTTATTGCTCTTTGAGGTGTTTCAAATTCTACTAATACCTTATCATTTTCTTTAAATATCTTTGCTTTTGCTTCTTTTGCTCTATATCTAATTTTAGCCAAACACTCTATTTCATTTTCTTCAAAATCAATTTGCCAATTTATATTATTTGCTACTAATTTATTTGAATATAATTCTTGTTCTGTTCCAACTACTAATTCATTAGTCTTAATTTTTAATTCTATTACATATAATGGCTCTTTATATGAAACGCCTATTCCTTTTCTTTGTCCAACTGTATAATTTATTAAACCATTATGTTTTCCTAAAATTTCACCTGTCTTTGATATTATATTCCCTATTCTGTTTTTGTTTTCCATTTTTCCTTCTAAAAAATTTTGATAACAATTATCTGGAATAAAACAAATTTCTTGGCTATCTTTCTTTTCTGCCACTTCTAAATTGTTTTCTTTAGCAATTAACCTTATTTCTTCTTTTGAATTATAATCTTGCAATGGAAAAATTATACTTCCTAATCTTTCTTTTGGAATTGTGTATAAAAAATAGCTTTGATCCTTTTTTTCTTCTTTTGATTTTCTTAAAACATATTGATTATATTTTTTAGAATATTCTATTCTTGCATAATGTCCTGTTGCGATATAATCACAATTTAATTCTTTTGCCTTATTATAGAAATATCCAAATTTTATATATTTATTACATTCAATACATGGATTTGGAGTTTCTGCATTTTGATATTGTGATACAAAATTATTAATTACACATTCTTCAAATTCTTTTTGTGCATCAAATACATAATGTTTAATTCCTAATTTATCACATACTGCTTTAGCATCTTTTATTGTTTTTTCATTTTTTTCTTTATCTATTTTTGTATCTCCAGTCCATAATTTCATTGTTGCTCCAATTACTTCATAACCTTGTTTCTTTAATAAAATTGCTGAAACTGAGCTATCAACACCTCCACTCATTCCCAGCAAAACCTTTTTACCCATTTTCTCCTATCACCTCACAACTCCCAACTCTCTACCATTCACTTTTTCCTTCACACTTTCTATTAGTTACTATTTAACTATTTATGAGATTTCGAATGCGAATGAAATCATAAGCTTACACTAATTATCATATAGCTAAACTATTATAATAAAAATTTTGCAGTACCGCGTAGCGACCAAACGAGCCTGATAAAGGCGAGTGCGATTGGAGCAACCCACCATTTTCATGTATTGGTTGCGACAACAAGGTACAAAAAATTCTTTATTATAATAGTTTAGCAAATAAAATATTTAATATAGTAACTAATACTTTAATTCCCTATTGGTGCATAATTATCTGTTGAAATACCTTTATTTGAAGAAAAATTCTCTATCTCCATATCAAGCAAATCTTTATATTCTTCATATTTGCTATCATCAATATTAGTATTTCCTTTAAAACCAATTAAAATAATATTTTGTCTTTCATTATCTTCATAATTTCTTACTTTAAAAAGTTTTACATCATCAAATACTTTTTTATATGTACTATACTCATATTCTATAAAATCTGCTTCTTCACCTTCTAAAGAAGATATTACATTTGTAATAACCATTCCATTGTCATTTAATATATTTCTTGCATTTTTCATTGCCTCATAAGTAGTAAGTTCAAAAGGTGCATTTTCACCTTTAAATGCATCTATTAAAATTACATCATATTTATTTTTTGTAGTATTTAAAAAGCTTCTACCATCTTGATGATATATATTTAATCTTTCATTATTAATATCCAAATTAAAATGTTTTTCTGCAAGTTCAGTCATCTTTTCATCTATTTCTGCAACATCTATTGTTTTATCTTCATACTTATCTAGGTAGTGAGTTGGATATGTATATGCTGCACCACCTATCATTAATGTAGATTTAAAATCTTTTAAATAATAATCTGCTAAGTCATAATAATATAAGTATCTTGCTCCCATATCTCCTGTCTTTTCATCCACATATGATTCTAAACCATTTTCTACTTGCATTGTTTTATATGTTGTATCATTTGCTGCAACTTGTTTTATCCAAATTCTACTATATTGTGAATCTACATCTTCTATAATATCAGGATTCTGCTTTTCAAAAACAACTTTACCAAGTATTTGAAATGCAAATATTGATATTGCAATTATAGCTACAAATATGAAATATTTTCTATTTTTATCTTCATGTAATAAAATTGCTAAAATCAATAAAACTATTGTAATACCTAACACAATTGTTCTAACTCCAAATGTTGGTATTAGAACAAATCCTGCTAAAAATGTTCCAAAAATACTTCCTATTGTTGAAAGTGAAGATGTACTTCCTGAAATTTCTCCAAGGTTTTCATATTCTTTATCTCTTAACTTAACAGCAAATGGTGAAACTGTTGCTAATACAAAACTTGGTATCCCAAATATTACAGCAGATGTGATTAATGCTATTACTACTAAATTGCTAGTAATTTTTGCAAAATTACTTACTAGTACTGTTTCTAATAATGGTATTAAACTTGCAGTTAAAGCTCCTAATAAAATTAAATTTGATAAACTATTTCTACTAGGATCTTTATCTGCCTTTTTACCTCCAAGCCAATATCCCACACTCATACTAATTAGCATAACCCCTATAATAGTTGTCCATATTAAGTTAGAACTTCCTACATATGGAGATAATACTCTTGCTGCAACTAGTTCAAGTATCATTCCTATTGCTCCACATATAAATACTGTGATTTCTAACATATATTTTTTCATATATTATTTCAAACCTCTCTATATCTACTTAACCTTAGTCTAAATCAAGTTTAATATGAACATCTTTTAATTGTTGCTCAGTAACTGTTGATGGTGCTCTCATCAATAAGTCACGTGCTTTTTTGTTCTTTGGAAATGCTATTATTTCTCTAATATTTTGTGAGTCTGCAATTAACATTATCATTCTATCTAGTCCTGGCGCTGCACCTGCATGTGGTGGTGTTCCATATTGAAATGCATTATATAATGCTCCAAATCTTTCTTTTACATCTTGCTCAGTATAACCTGCTATTTCAAATGCTTTTACCATTATTTCTGGATTATGATTTCTTACAGCTCCTGATGCCATTTCATAACCATTACATACTAAGTCATATTGATATGCTAAAATGTCTAGTGGATTTTCATTTTCTAATGCTTCTAATCCACCTTGTGGCATAGAAAATGGATTATGGCTAAAGTCAATTGTTCCATCATCTGCTAATTCATACATTGGAAAGTCTACTATAAAACAGAATCTATATACACCTTTTTCTAATAAATCTAATCTCTTTCCTAATTCTATACGAACAAGACCTGCTATTTTTTGTGCTTTTTCAAATTCATCTGCTATAAAGAAAATACTTGAATTTGGTTTGAAGTCAAATTCATTTTCTAATTTTCCCTTAATTTCAGGTGTTATAAATTTGCTAATTCCTCCTGTTATTTCTCCTGTTTGTTCAAATTTTGTCCATGCTAGACCTTTTGCTCCAACTTCCTCTGTTGTTGCAAATTCTCCCATTTTATCAAAAAATTTTCTTCCTTGTTCTGCTCCATTTGGTACTATTATTGCTTTAACTGTTTTTCCTTTAAATGCATTAAATTCTGTATTTTCAAATAATTTTGTTACATCTTGAATTATTAATGGATTTCTTAAATCTGGCTTATCTATTCCATATTTCTCCATTGCTTCTTTATATGGTATACGTACAAATGGCCCTTTATCTACTTTCCAATTTGTAAATTTTTCAAATGTGTGTGGTACTACATCTTCAATTACTTTAAACACATCTTCTTGTGTTGCAAAACTCATTTCAAAGTCTAATTGATAAAATTCTCCTGGTGCTCTATCTGCTCTTGGATCCTCATCTCTAAAGCATGGTGCTATTTGATAATATTTATTAAATCCTGCAACCATAAGTAATTGTTTAAATTGTTGAGGTGCTTGTGGAAG
>CALXXH010000004.1 GCA_944392635.1 uncultured Clostridia bacterium
GCTGCTGATTGAGCCTCTACTTCAAATCTTTTTATAAACTCTTCATCAGTTGTAAACTCATCTCTCAAAATCTTTACTGCTACATTTCTTTTTAAGACTTTATCAACCGCTTTATATACTGTTGCCATTCCACCATTACCTATTTTTTCGACCATTTCATAACGGTTTCCTAATAGTTTACCTTCTAAATTCATAATTTCTCTCTCCTTAAATCATGTTTACTTTTGCATATATCATATGTTTTTTATGACAATAACAGTTATATTATCATATCCACCATTTTCATTAGCAATTTTAACTAATTCTTTAGGTGCTTGTTCTATATCCTTTTTAGCTTCTCTAAATATATCCTCTTGTGATACTAAATTTGTTAATCCATCTGAATTCATAATTAAAATATCATCTTTTAAAAATCCTTTAACCATAACATCTGGTTCTACAAAAGCATTACATCCAAGTGCTTTCATAAGCATATTTTTTTGTGGATGATGAACTGCTTCTTCTTGTGTAATTGTTCCATCTTTTACTAATTTTTGTACATAACTATGGTCTTGTGTTAATTTTCTCATAAATTCTTTTCTTATTCTATATATTCTACTATCTCCTACATGTCCAATAAATACCTTATTATTATATATTAAGCAAATTTCTAATGTAGTACCCATACCTTCTAATTCTTTACTTTCTCTTGATTTTTCATATACTACCATATTTGCATATTCCATACTGCTTCCAACTAATTGTATGATACTGTCTTTATCTTTGTTTATTTCTTTAAAATTGTTTTCGATATAGCTTTTTGCTGTTTGGATTGCTAATTTACTTGCTATTTCTCCTCCATTATATCCTCCCATTCCGTCTGCTAACATATATAACTGTACTTCGTCTAATGAGTCTGAGATATAATAGTAGTCTTGGTTTATCTCTCTTACTTTACCTATGTCAGTTTTAGCATAAGCCTTTATCATTTTCTCACCTCTTTTGGTTTCAGTTAAATCTATTCTATTACCCTATTATATATCACAAGTCAATATATTTTGCAATTGTTTTGATTAAAATTTCGTATTGGGCCGATAATTTTATGAAATATATTATAACATTATTTTGTTTATTTTATTATAACCTGTGTATTGTAACTATTGACTAACCACAAAAACACTTGTATAATAGATGTACCAATAAGTTAGGAGATTTTACTATGAACACAAATCATTTAGAAAAATTAGAATATTATAAAATACTAGATATATTGGGTGGTTATTGCTTAACAGAATATGGGAAAAATTTAGTACAAGATTTATTACCTTGTAATGATAAATCAAAAGTTAATTTAATATTACAAGAAACATTTGAAACAATAAATCTATCTACACGTAATTCTTTTCCATCATTTTATGATGCTCAAGATATTACAATTTCATTAAAACAACTTGAAAGTGGGCAGAGTTTAAATACAAAATCTTTATTAAACTTAGCAAATATATTAAAAAATGCAGAAGAATTAAAAACATATTTTAATAAAGATTTTATTACAGAAGATTCTTTTCCTATTCTTTCTGGTTTATTTAATGAACTTTATTCTAATACCTCAATTACTACTAAAGTCTTTTCATGCATTTTAGAAGAAGATGTAATTGATGATAAAGCTTCAAAAGAGCTATATTCTATTAGAAAGAAGAAAAGAAATTTAGAACAAGATATTAGAAATAAATTAAATAGTATGATTCATTCATCTACATATAGTAAATATATTCAAGAAAATATAATTACTATAAGAAATGACAGATTTGTAATACCTGTAAAAGAAGAATATCGTTCATCAATTAAAGGTTTAATACATGATGTTTCAAATGGTGGGTCAACTGTATTTATTGAGCCATTAGCTGTTTTTGAAATGAATAATGAAATTCATGAATTAGTAAACAGTGAAAATATTGAAATAGAAAAGATTTTGTTTGAACTAAGTAAGTTGTTTATGCCTATTATATCTCAATTAAAAACTAATGTAGATATTATTGGAAAATTAGACTTTATATTTTCAAAAGCAAAATATGCCAAATCAATTAATGGAATTATACCTAAGATATCAAATGAAAAAAATATTGTTTTAAATAAAGCAAGACATCCATTAATTCCAAAAGAAAAAGTTGTCCCTATTTCATTAACTTTAGGAAAAGATTTTTCTACATTATTAATCACTGGTCCAAACACTGGTGGAAAAACTGTTACTTTAAAAACTGTTGGACTTTTAACTTGTATGGCATGTTCTGGTCTTGCAATACCATGTGATGAAAATTCTTCTATATTTGTATTTGATAATATATTTGCAGATATTGGAGATGACCAAAATATTAGTAGCTCACTTAGTACTTTTTCTTCACATATGACAAATATTGTTGATATATTGAATAATTTTACTACAAATTCTTTAATATTACTAGACGAACTAGGTTCAGGAACAGACCCATTAGAAGGTGCAAATCTTGCAATTAGTATTTTAGAGCATATTAAAAATATTGGAGCATTAACAATTTCCACTACACATTATCCAGAACTAAAAAAATATGCATTAATTACAGATGGTTTTGAAAATGCTTCTGTTGAATTTGATATTAATACTTTAAGTCCTACATATAGGCTTTTAGTTGGTATTCCTGGAAAAAGTAATGCTTTTGAAATCAGTAAAAAGTTAGGACTTGATATGAATATAATTAGAGATGCCAAAAATCATTTATCTTCTAATGAAATTGCTTTTGAAGATTTATTAAAAAATATTTATGATGATAAATCTACAATTGAGAAGGAAAAAGAAGATATTACAAAAGAGCTAAATCAAGTTACTATGTTACGTAAGTCATTAGAACGTGATAATCAAATTCTAAGAAAACAAGAAGAAGATTTGATTAATAATGCTAAAATTAAGGCTAGAAATATTCTACTTGATGCCAAAGAAGAAGCAAATGAGATTATAAAAGAAATGAATAATTTGGTTAAAGAAAATAGCTTATCTAATACTAATAAATTGTCTAATTTAAGAAATTCTTTGAATTCTAAAATTAAAAGTATAAGATTGGAAGAAAGTAATAATAAAGCTGGAAATAATAAAGATGATTCTTCTAGCTTAAAACCTGATGAAATCACTTTAAATATGGAAGTATTTTTAACTAATTTTAACCAAAATGGAATTATACTTTCTCATGTTTCTAAATCTAACGAAGTTCAAGTTCAAATTGGAAATATGAAAACTAATGTTAATATTAAATATTTAAGAAAAATAAATAAATCTAAAAACGAATCTAAATCAAATAAAAATATTTCTAGCTCATATAGCTATAGTAATATTTCTAAAGCAAAAAATATAAAACCTGAAATTAACGTTATTGGTTATAATGTTGATGAAGCAATATTTGTAATTGATAAATTTTTAGATGACTGTAGCTTAGCAAAATTACAAAATGTTCGAATTGTTCACGGCAAAGGTACTGGTAAATTAAGAAATGGCATTCATCAATTTTTAAAAACAAACCCTCATGTAAAATCTTTTCGTCTCGGTACTTTTGGCGAAGGTGAAATGGGTGTTACAATTGTTGAATTAAGATAAATACCTTTTACTATTAAAACCTATTCTTTAGTTACTATGTTATTTTAACTATATTTTTTATTATTTTATTGTACTATTTATAAATTTAAAGAATAGGTTTTATTTTATTTTCTTTTAATTTAAGATAATAAATTTCATCACTATGTCTATCTAATATTCTTTCATCATCTTCAAATCTTTTTTCAAATTCTTTATTTTTTTGTTCTTGTCCTGTAACTACATCTAATAATATTTGTAATTTTTCTCCATGTTCTACTTCAATTTTTGCAACTGTTCTGCTTAAATTTCTCTGTTCTGCTTTAACTTCTTTAATCTCATTAAATACTTTTTCAAACAAATTATCATGATTTTTTAAATGCTCATTTTGTTCTTTTATTTGCTCACTTTGCTCTTTTATTTGTTTAGACATATCTATTAATAGTTTATCATGTCCTTTTACTTGCTTAGAGATATCTATTAATAGTTCATCATGTCCTTTTACTTGCTTAGAGATATCTATTAATAGTTTATCATGCTTTTGCATATGCTCGTTTTGCTCTTTCACTTGTTTAGAGATATCTATTAATAGTTTATCATGCTTTTGCATATGCTCGTTTTGCTCTTTTACTTGTTTAGAGATATCTATTAATAGTTCATCTCTTTGTGCATCTGTCATAGTTATTCCCTCCTTTCTGTCCAAAATTAAAGATATTTTTTGTTCACAACCGATTGTATTAGCATTATACTTAATCGTACATTTTTAATCAACAATCAAAAATTACCAAAAAATAGCAATTTCTAATTAAATCTCATTTTTACTACAAATTATATTTAAAAATCTCATTTTTTTAATTTTTTATAATTATACAAATTTTTCTATTAATAAAACTGTCCTTCCACTTCTTGTTGTTCCTTCTATTTGTTTTACAACAAACCTTCCTTTTCCTCTAACTGTAATCTTATCTCCTACTTTTATACTTTTAGATGGTTTTATTTCATTTTGTCCATTTACAAAAACTCTTTCTTGCTTTATTACTTCTAATGCTTTACTTCTTGAAGTTCTTATTAAATCAGACACTATATTGTCCATTCTAAGAGATGGTACTATTATTTTCACTTCTTCAACTTTTACTTCTTGTACTTCTAATTCATTAATTTCTTTTTCTATTATTTTTGAATCATTAAATCTAGTAAGACTTGGTAATTGTTGTAATAAAATTTGTGAAAAGTCTGCTAAAGTAATTATTTCTGCACCCTCTTTTGAAACAATTATATCTCCCACTTTTTCTCTTTTTAATCCTAATTTAATAATTCCTCCTAAATAGTTTCTATGTGAATACTTGCCTTGTTCTTCTTCTGGTAAAATAATTTTTACTACTTTCAAAATCTTACTATAATTCTTTTTTAACATTTCTTCATCGTATTTTTCTGGATATATTATTGCAACTTTTCTTTCTGCTTCTTCATATCCTCCATATAGTTTATAGTTTTGAAATTTTATTTTCCTAAAAAAATTCTCTACTAAAGCAACTTGATACATATCTAAAAAATCTGTGAATTCTATTTTTTGTCTATTTTTTGAAAATTCTATTTTATCTAATATTTGCGATAAACACATTTTATCTTCTTGTTTTCTATATTCTTTCAACAATTGTTGTTTATCCATTTTCTTTTTTCCTCCTTTTGCAAATTTGGGTTGATAAAAGCATTTAGAATTATTTTTGTAAAGCTTTTGCTATGTCTTGTTTATAATAATTTAAAAAATCTTTTACTATTGTTTCTTCATCTAATTTATATCTTTTTTCTAATTCATCTACACTTCCATGTTCAATAAATTTATCTGGATATGCATATGTTTTTAAATTAATATTTTCTAATTTTTCATCTACAATTAACTCTTTAACAGCTGTTCCTAGTCCATTTATTATTGTTCCATCTTCAATTGTTATTACATTTTTAGTTTTTGTAATAGATTCTTTTATAGTTTCTATATCTAATGGTTTTAGGAATCTTGCATTTATAACTTGTACTGAAAGTTGATTATCCTCAAATTCATTCTTTTCAATTTCTTCTGCAACTTTCATTGCTCTTGCAACTGTTTTTCCAATTGCAATTATAGTTAAATCTTTTCCTTCTTGTAAGATTTCTGCTTTTCCTTCTTTTACTTGTTTACAACTTTCAAACCTATATTTATCTTCCCCACCTCTTGGGTATCTTATAACAACTGGCTTTTTCAAATTTACTGCAAATTCTAACATTTCTTCAAGTTCTCTAAAATCTTTTGGTGCTATTATATTTAAATTTGGAACTAATCTAAAAAATGCCATATCTAATAATCCTTGATGTGTTTCTCCATCTGCTCCAACACATCCAGCTCTATCTACACACATTATAACAGGCAATTTTTGAATCGCTATATCATGTATTACTTGGTCATATGCTCTTTGATAAAATGATGAATAAATTGGAACTACTGGTATTACTCCTTCTTTTGCCATTCCAGCAGCAAGTCCTACAGCATGTTGCTCTGCAATTCCAATATCAAAAAATCTGTCCGGAAATTCTTTTGCAAATCTGGTCAAACCTGTTCCATCTTTCATAGAAGCTGTAACTGCAACTATCTTATCATTTCTTTGTGCTAAATCTACTAATTTGTCACCAAATACTTTTGAATAGTCTTTACTTTTTTCTTTTTTACTTTTTCCTGTTTCTATATCAAAAGGTCCTGTTGCATGAAATTTATCTGGATTTTCTTCTGCAATTTTATACCCTTTACCTTTTTTAGTTATAACATGCAAAAGAACCGGTCCTTCTAATTCTTTTGTTATTCTAAGCATTCTTTCTAATTCTTCTTCATTATGTCCATCTACTGGTCCTAAATATCTAAAACCAATATCTTCAAAAAACATTTTTGGAATTACTAATTGTTTAATACTTCTTTTTACTTTTTGGACAAGTCTTACAAAAGGCTTTCCTACAATAGGTATTTTCAATATATGTTTTTTTAATGTATCACTAGATTTTGTATATGATTTCTTAGTTCTAAGTTTGCTAAGAAGCATACTAACTCCACCTATATTTTTTGATATACTCATTTCATTATCATTTAATATAACTGTTAATCTAGTTTGGCTATATCCTGCATCATTTAAAGCTTCTAATGCCATACCTCCTGTTAAGGCTCCATCTCCAATTACTGCCATAACACAATTATCTTTTCCTTCTATATCTCTTGCTCTTGCCATACCAAGTGCTGCTGATATAGATGTACTACTATGTCCTGTATTAAAACAATCTGTTACAGATTCATTGGTCTTTGGAAAACCTGCTAGTCCATCTAACTTTCTTAATGTTTTCATTTGTTCTTTTCTACCTGTTAAAATCTTATGCACATAAGTTTGATGTCCAACATCCCATACTAGCTTATCTTTTTCCAAATCAAAAACACTATGAAGTGCAATTGTTAATTCAACAACACCTAAATTAGAAGCTAAATGTCCTCCATTTTTTGATACTATTTCCAATATATATTTTCTTAAATCTTCTGCTAATTCTTTCTTTTCTTCTATAGATAACTTTTTAACATCACTAGATGAATTTACTTTTTCTAACATACTACCACCTTTACCAGGGATTTGGGGATGGTCCTTAAAATCCCCTCTTTTAGGGATTTTGGGACGGACCTCAATCCTTTTATATAGTGGCTATATTGTATCATAATTTTTATATCTTGTAAAATAAAATTAAGAGGACTATATTTTCCTCCTAATTCTTAATAAAATAATCAATTTAACCTTTTATATAAGGTCCGTCCCTAAATCCCTGCTACTATTTTGCCATCTTTTACTCCTATTTTTGTTAGTTTATTTTTCTTTAAGTTTCCATCTAGTATTTCTTCTGCAAGTTTATCTTCTAACATACTTTGTATTGTTCTTCTTAATGGTCTTGCTCCAAATGCTTTGTCTACTCCTTTACTTGCAATTAGTTCTTTTACTTCTGGTTCTATTTCTACTTTTATTTTTTGTGCTGCTAATCTATTTTGTACTTCTTTTAACATTATATCTATTATTTGACTTATTTCTTCATCTGTTAGTTTATGGAATACTATTATTTCATCTATACGATTAATAAATTCTGGTCTTAATTCTTTTTTCAATTGTTCCATTACTTCTTTTTTAGTTTCTTCATATTCTTTGTTTTCTTTTTCTGCATTTTCTGTATTTTGTGTAAATCCTAAAGCTTTTTTATCTGTTATTAGTCTTGCACCAATGTTTGATGTCATTATTATTACTGTGTTTTTAAAGTTTACGGTTCTTCCTTGGCTATCTGTTAGTCTACCATCTTCTAGTATTTGTAATAACATGTTCATAACATCTGGATGTGCTTTTTCAATTTCATCAAATAATATTACTGAATATGGTTTTCTTCTTATTTTTTCTGTTAATTGTCCTCCTTCATCAAATCCTACATATCCTGGAGGTGAACCTATTAATTTTGATACTGAATGTGGTTCCATATATTCAGACATGTCTATTCTTATCATTGCATTTTCATCACCAAATAGTGTTTGGGCTAATGCTTTTGATAATTCTGTTTTTCCAACTCCTGTTGGTCCTAAGAATAAGAATGAGCCTATTGGTCTTTTTGGATCTTTAAGTCCTACTCTTCCTCTTCTTATTGCTTTTGCTACTGCTTCTACTGCTTCATTTTGTCCAATTACTCTTTCATGCAAATTCTTTTCTAAATTCTTTAATTTTTCATTTTCATCTTCTGTTATTTTCTTTGCTGGAATTCCTGTCCAACTTGCTATTACTTCTGCTATATTTTCTTCTGTAATGTTTGTTACAGATTTGTTATTTTTGTTTTTCCATTTCTTTTGTTCTTTTTCATATTTTTCTTTTAATTCTTTTTCTTTATCTCTTAAATCTGCTGCCTTTTCAAATTTTTGTGTACGTACTGCTTCTTCCTTGTCTTTTTGTATTTCTTCAATTTGTTCTTCTAATTCTTTTAGGCTATCTGGTTCTGTATATGTTTTTAATTTTGCTCTTGATGCTGCTTCATCTATTAAGTCAATTGCTTTATCTGGCAAAAATCTATCATTGATATATCTTGTTGACATTGTAACTGCTGCATCTATTGCTTCATCTGTGATTTTAACTCCATGATGTGCTTCATATTTATCTCTTATTCCTTTTAATATTTTTATAGTGTCTTTTTCACTTGGTTCATTTACAGTTACTGGGCTAAATCTTCTTTCTAAGGCTGCATCTTTTTCAATAAATTTTCTATATTCATTTAAAGTTGTAGCACCTACTAATTGAATTTCTCCCCTTGCAAGTAATGGTTTTAAGATATTTGCTGCATCAATTGCACCTTCAGCTGCTCCTGCACCAACTATTGTATGAATTTCATCTATGAAAAGTATTATATCTCCTGCTTTTTTAACTTCTTCTAATGCCTTTTTAATTCTTTCTTCAAAATCTCCTCTATATTTAGCTCCTGCTACCATTCCTGAAATGTCCATACTTACAACTCTTTTATCTTTTAGTATTTCTGGTACATCTCCTGATACTATTTTTTGTGCTAAACCTTCAACAACTGCTGTTTTACCAACACCAGGTTCACCAATTAAGCATGGATTATTTTTTGTTCTTCTAGATAAAATTTGTATAACTCTTTCTATTTCTTCTTTTCTTCCTATAATAGGGTCTAATTTTCCTTCTCTTGCTTTTTTAGTTAAATCCTCTCCAAATTGATTTAATGTAGTTGTTTTATTATAGCTTCCTTTTTTAGTATCAGCTTCATTTCTATTATCTTCACCTGCTAAGTCTTCACCTTCATTTATTACTTTTATTATTTCATTATATAGCTTTGGTATACTAACATTTAGTTCTAATAAAATACGAGCTGCAATACTATCTCCTTCTCTTAATATACCTATTAACATATGTTCAGTACCAATATAGTTATATCCTAATTTTCTTGCTTCTATAAAGGCATTTTCAATAACTCTTTTAGTTCTTGGTGTAAATCCTAAAGTACCTTCTATTGGTTCTTCTTGACCTACCAATTCAACTATTTTATCTATGATATTTTCTGGTGTAACCTCTTGGTTTTCTAAAACTTTTGAAGCCACTCCACTACCTTCTTTTGCTAGACCATATAAAATATGCTCTGTTCCTATATAATTATGTCCTAACTCAATTGCTACATCATTTGCAATTTCAATTGCTTTTTTAGCTCTATTTGTAAATTTATATGTCATAATTTTCAACTCCTTTCATTTAAAATTTGCTTAATAACCTCTGCTCTTTTTATATCTCTTTCATAAGAATCATATTGTTCACCTAAGTATTTTTGTAAATTTGCAGGTTTAGTATATAAATATAGTTTTTGAACTTGCAAATCTGTTAATTCATCTAAAATACCTAAATCAACACCTAATTTTATATTTGATAATAATTCTCTTGTTTCTTTTGAAGATATTTTTCTACAATTACTCAAAATCCCATAACTTCTATAAATCATATCTTCAAATTCTATTTTATTATCTGTGAGCATCCTTCTTGCTTTTCTTTCTTGTTCTATTATCTTTTCAGCTATAACTTTCACTCTATCAATAATTTCTTTTTCTGTGATTCCTAATGTTTGTCTATTAGAAATTTGATACATATCTCCAGTACTTTTAGAATTTTCTCCATATATTCCTCTAATACTTATTCCAAAATTACTAACACTATTTAAAATATTTCTAACATTTCCAGTATGCTCAAGTGCAGGTAAATGTAGCATTACACTTGCTCTTAATCCTGTACCCACATTAGTTGGACATGCTGTTAAATATCCATACTTTTTGCTAATTGCATACCCTAATGTTTCATTTATCTTTTCATCTAATTCAATTGCTAAATTTAATGTATTTTCTAGGTCTAATCCATAATTAAATACTTGTATTCTTAAATGATCTTCTTCTCCTATCATTATACAAATATTTTCTTCATCATTTATTAAAATACTTCCATCTTTATTTGATACAAATTCTGGACTTATTATATTTTTTTCCACTAAACTCATTTTAGTAATATCATCCATATCCTTTAATTTAAAAAATTTTAATCCATAACCTATACCATATAAATTATCTTTTATTTTATTTTCTAAAGCTTCTTTCATTTCTTTATTTTTCAATTTAAATGGAAAACCTGCTATATTTCTTGCAAATCTAATTCTTGTACTTTTTGCTACATCACTATCTTTACTACTTTGTAAATACCAATTCATGTTTTACCACCTTTCTTCGTTTTTTCAATACATTCTTAACTAGGTTTTTAACCTGTCCCTTTTGCACTCTTTAATGCATTTCAGGGCCGTCCCCGTTGCACTTTTTTATTTCATCTCTAATTTTTGCTGCATCTTCATATCTTTCTTCTTTAATTGCTGTTTTTAAGTCTTCTTGTAATTGTTCTAGTTTTGTTTTTCCTTCTTTTTTATTTGAATCTTGCTCTTTTTCACCTTTACCATATTTTTCATCTATTTTGTTGTCTATAATTTTTCCTATTCTTCCAACATGTCTATTTGTTCCTTGTATTCTTTTTATTATAGGGTCTAATTCACTTTCAAATACCTCATAACAATTAGGACATCCTAATTTTCCTGTATTTACAATATCATCAAATGTATATCCACAATTATTGCATGTTAAAGTTTTTACATTACTTAGCAATGGCATCCATTCTGGCTTTGTAAATTCTTCTATAAAATCTCCAAAGAAATTAGAAAAGTCCATTGGCATACTAAAATCCATTTGACCAATTCCTAATTTTTTACTACACTCCTCACATAAATTAAGTTCTTTAACTTTTCCATTAATATTTTCTGTATATCTAACATTTGCCTCTTTTTTTCCACAATTATCACATAACATTTTAATCTCCTCCTTATTCTAAATTTAATAACATATTTTTGAATATTCTTGCTCTTACTTGATCTTTTTCGCTTTTGTTTAATTGTAATACATTATCACTTGTTGCTACTTTAAGCAATTTTGCTTCTTTTGTATTTACTAAACCATATGAAAGAAAGTCACTAATTAATATATCTACTTCATTTGCTGTGATTTCTTTACCTATATTTTGTATTATATACATTAAATAATCAGCTTTACTATTTGTTGCTTTTTTTATCTTTATATGACCTCCACCACCTCTTTTACTTTCTACATAATAGCCTTGTGATGGTTTGAACCTTGTTGCTATTACATAATTTATTTGTGATGGCACACAATTAAAATGTTCTGCTAATTCATTTCTTTGTATTTCTATTTCTTCATTGTCATCAAATAACTCTTTTATAAATTCTTCAATCAAATCTGACATTCTCATTTTTCTTCCTCCATCTATATATTGTATGTTGACTTTGACTTTCTTTGACCTACGTAATATATTATACTACATTTTTAAAAAATTTCAAGTACTTTTTGTAATTTTTTTGACTTTCTTTGACTTTTATCTTTTATTTTATTACTATTTTATATACTTTTCCTCACTATTTCTATCTTTTTCTTCATTTTTCTTACTTTTATCTTCATTATTTTCCTCTTTTTTAGTTATATTTTGCAATCTTTTTGCATTTTCTTTTTGTTCAGGTAAAGTAATCCATGCAAAATATGATGATACAAATTCCCCATATTTTGTTGCATCTTCCCCTACTTCTACTTCCTTTGAATTAAATCTTTCTTTATCTTCTTTCATTTTAAAAACCTTTCTTACTAATATATAATATTTCTAATATTCATTTCATATTATTATTTTAGTATTACCAATTATAATGATGTTATACAAAAATGTTTTGTATATATTGTAGATATAAAGCTATATTTTATGGATCATGACAAAAAAATTAATTTTTTCGTTTTTATTTACATAAAACTATTTCTTTTTTTACAAATATATGCTATAATAGTAATAGTTGGTATTCAAAGGAGGAATTAAATATGTGGCAAATATGGTTAATTATTGCTGGAGTTTGTTTAATAGGTGAAATAATGACTAATGGATTTTTAATTTTTTGGTTATCAATTGGAGCATTATTATCAATGATAGTTAGCTTCTTTACAGATAATATCATCATTCAAACTGCAGTATTTGTTATATCATCTGCAATACTTATTTTTGCAACAAAACCTTTTGTAAAGAAATTTGCTAAAACAAAAGATGTAAAAACAAATGCATTTTCAATAATTGGACAAAATGGAATTGTGACAAAAGATATTGATTCAATAAACTCTAAAGGTCAAGTTAAAATAGATGGAGAAACTTGGAGTGCAGTTGGAAAAAATGATATGGATATTCCAAAAGGTACTGAAATAGAGGTTGTAGAGATTAAAGGTGTTAAGGCAATAGTTAAACCTGTAAATAAATAAGTTTTTAATTTGAAAAAATATATATAATTAAAAGGAGGATATTGTTATGTGGTTTTTATTAGTTTTACTTGTTATTATTTTAATAATAGCATTTATGTCTATTAAAATCGTTAAACAATCTGAGGTGTATATAATTGAAAGATTAGGTAAATTCTATAAAGTAGCTGATGCAGGTCTTACAATTATAATCCCATTTTTAGATCATGTAAGAAGTGTAGTTAGCTTAAAACAACAAACAATGGATGTTCCACCTCAAGGAGTTATTACTAAAGATAATGTTACAATTACTATAGATACTGTTGTTTTCTATCAAATAACAGACCCAGCAAAAGCTGTTTATGAAATTCAAAGTTTGAAAAAAGGTATTGAATATTTAGCAATTACAACTATTCGTGATATCATTGGTAAAATGGACTTAGATGAAACATTTAGTTCAAGAGATGGTATTAATAATCAATTAAGAGTTGTATTAGATGAAGCAACTGATAGATGGGGATGTAAAATAGATAGAGTTGAAATTAAAGACATTACACCACCAGCAGATATTAGAGATGCAATGGAAAAAGAAATGAATGCTGAAAGAAATAAAAGGGCTATGATTCTAGAGTCTGAAGCTCAAAGACAATCTGCTATTACTATTGCAGAAGGTAAAAAACAAGCTGCAATCTTAGAAGCTGAAGCTGATAAAGAAGCTCAAATTAGAAGGGCAACTGGTGAGGCTCAAGCAATTAGAGAAGTTGCAGAAGCTAAAGCTAAAGAAATTCAAATGGTTTATGATGCGATTAAACAAGCTAACCCTGATGACAAATTAGTACAATTAAAATCTCTAGAAGCATTAGAAGAAGTTGCCAAAGGAGATGCAAACAAAGTATTTATACCTTTTGAAGCAACAAGTGCACTAGGTGCTTTAGGAGCTATGAAAGAAGTTGTAACTGATAAAAAAGAGAAAGAAAAGAAATAAATTAATTTATAAAAAGAAACATCTCCAATGAGAAAAATTAATCTCATTGGAGATATTTCTTTCTATCTCAAAATCTTAAATAAGACATGCTTTTACTAAACCTACAAATAGTGGTGCTGGTTTATTTGGTCTTGATTTTAATTCTGGATGGAATTGTCCTGCTATAAAATATGGATGTTCTTTTTTATCTAATTCTACCATTTCTACTAATAGTCCATCTGGTGAAGTTCCTGATATTTTTAATCCTTCTTCTTCTATTTCTTCTCTATAATCATTATTAAATTCATAACGATGTCTATGTCTTTCTTCAATTTCTTCTTTGCCATATATTTCTTTTGCAAGTGTTCCTTCTTTTATTATACATGGATATGCTCCTAAACGCATTGTTCCACCTTTTTTGTTTATTTTCTTTTGTTCTTCCATTATGTGTATTACTTGATTTTTAGTTTCCTTATTAAATTCTTCTGAATCTGCATCTTTAATTTTTAAAACATTTCTTGCAAATTCTACAACTGCCATCTGCATTCCTAAACATATTCCTAAAAATGGTATTTTATTTTCTCTTACATATTTTACAGTTTCTATCATACCATTGATGCCTCTATCTCCAAATCCTCCTGGAATTACTACTCCGTCAATTCCTGATAATTGCTCTTTTACATTTTCCCCAGTTATTTTTTCAGAGTCTATCAATTTCACTTTAACTTTTACATTATTTGCAAAACCTGCATGATATAGGCTTTCTATTACAGATATATATGAATCTTCTAATTTTACATATTTTCCTACTAAACCTATTGTAACTATCTTGTCTTTATCAATATTTCTAATATTTTCTATCATTTCTTCCCATTTAGAATTGTCTGGAATATAATTGTCTAGTTTTAAATGATTACATACTTCTCTTGCTAAGCCTTCTTCTTCTAACATTAATGGCACTGCATATAGACAATCTGCTGTTTTATTTTGTATAACACTTGTTTTTCGAACATTACAAAATAGTGATAATTTTTCTTTTATTGAATCTGGTATATCTGCTTCTGTTCTACATACTAAAATATTAGGTTTTATTCCAAATCCTTGTAACTCTTTTACTGAATGTTGTGTTGGTTTAGATTTTATTTCATTTGAACCATATACATATGGTAATAAAGTAACATGTATGTATAATACATCTTCTGGATTTTTTTCAAGTCCTACTTGTCTTATTGCTTCAATTATTGATAATCCTTCTATATCTCCTACTGTTCCTCCTACTTCTGTTATTACTATATCAGTATCTGTATTTTCAAAACCATATATTTTCTCTTTAATTTCATTTGTAATATGAGGTATTACTTGAACTGTTTTTCCTAAATAATCTCCCCTTCTTTCTTTTTCTATTACATTTTGATATATTTTTCCCATTGTTATACTTGAATTATGTGTAAGATTTTCATCTATAAATCTTTCATAATGCCCCAAATCTAAGTCTGTTTCTGCTCCATCATCTGTTACAAATACTTCTCCATGTTCATAAGGATTCATTGTTCCTGGATCTACATTTATGTATGGATCAAATTTTTGAATTGTTACTTTATATCCTCTATTTTTTAGTAATCTTCCAAGTGATGCAGCTGTTATTCCTTTTCCTAATCCTGATACTACTCCTCCTGTTACAAATATGTACTTTGTATTCATTTTTCCCCCTATTCCTCTTTTTTGTACTTTTAATATTTGTTGTAATTCAATATATTTTTATATTTAAGAAAAACGACCTTTAAATAAAAAACAAAAAAGATTTAAAAAATTCAAACCCGAAAAGTTTGGTTTTTTTTAAATCTACTAATAGTTTATCACTTTTTTGCTTCTTTTACAATAGATTCATTGAAATTTTTAAATATTCCGTTACAAAATAATGGCTTTTTAATTATTTATTCTAAAAAAAGCTGATATATTTTATAACCAAAGACATATCTTGTAACGGAATATCTAAAAATTGATTGTATTATTCTATATTTATGGTATACTAATATTAATCAAAATTTTAATATAAAAATTATAAAGGAGGAATGCTTATGCCAACACCACATAATGAAGCAAATTTAGGAGATATCGCAAAAACTGTAATAATGCCAGGTGATTCTTTAAGAGCAAAATATATTGCTGAAAAATTTTTAGATGATGTAAAGCTTGTAAATCAAGTAAGAGAAATGTATGCATATACTGGAAAATATCAAGGATATGATGTTACAGTTATGGCTTCTGGAATGGGAATGCCTAGTATGGGGATTTATAGTTATGAATTATATAAATTTTATGATGTTGAAAATATTATAAGAATTGGTTCTTGTGGAGCATATATACCAGAATTAAAATTATTTGATGTTGTATTAGCTGAGAATGTATTTAGTGAAAGTAATTATGCTTTAACTTTAAATAATGATAATTGTCACATTGTATCTTCAAATAAAGATTTAAATACTTCTATTGAAAAAGCATCTAAAAAAACTGGAATTAATATTGTATGTGGAAATACAGTTTGTACAGATTGTTTTGATGTATACATGACTGATGTAAATAAATTTTTAGAAAGAATTCCTGATGGTTTTAACCCTGTTAGTGCAGAAATGGAAGCTTTTGCTCTATTTTATAATGCAAAGCTATTAAATAAAAAAGCTAGTTGTTTAATGTCTGTTGTTGATTCCAAATATATTGATAAAATTGCAACAACTATGGAACGCCAAACAGGTCTTGATAATATGATTAAGCTTTCTTTAGAAAGTTTAAAAGAATTATAAAATTCACAAAAGTGCAATGGGGACGTGTTACTTTGCACTATAACCTGTCCCTTTTGCACTTTTTTATTCAAATTGAGGCCGTCCCCAATGCACTCTTATTTTTTTATTGATAATATTTTGTATTTCATTACACCTGCTGGTGCTTTTACTTCTACTACATTGTTTTTCTTTGCTCCAAGTAAAGCTTCTCCTAAAGGTGATTCATTTGATATTTTATTTTCTGCCAAATCTACTTCTGTTGAACCTACAATTGTATATTCTATTTTTTCATCAAATTCCATATCTAGAACTTTTACTATATTTCCTATTTGTACTGTTTCTGTATCTATTTCATTTTCATTTATTATTTTGGCATATCTTAATTTATTTTCTAATTCTGCAATTTTTACTTCATTTTCTGCTTGTGCATTTTTTGCCTCATCATATTCAGAATTTTCTGACAAATCTCCAAATCCTAATGCCACCTTTATTCTATCTGCAATTTCTGCTCTTTTTTCTGTTCTTAAATAATTTAATTCTTTTTCTAAATTATCGTATCCTTCTTGTGTTAAAATAACCTCTTTTTCTTCCATTGTTATTTCTCCTTTCACTTGTTTATTTTATATGTGTTCTTATATTATATACACTTTTAAAAAAATCATTAACTATATTACGGCAAAAATTGAAATTTGTCAAGCAAATTTCAATTTTTTTAGTTTTTTATTAATTCTTTAGCACCTTTTAAATAATCAACTCCAGAAAATATAGTTGCAATTACTTGTATTATCATCATAACAGTAACAATTAAATTTAGTACAAAATCTCCTCCTTGCAGTTCTCCTGTAAAACATTCTCCAAATGCATGTAAATCTAAAAATGCCAATATAATTGCAAACATTTGAGTAACAGTTTTTAGTTTTCCCCATTTAGATGCTGCAATTACCTTTCCGCCTTTTTCTACTGCAACTAATCTATATCCTGAAACCACAAATTCTCTTGCTAAAACTATTATTGGTATCCAAGCAGGTAATTTTTGCATTTCTACTAGCATAATCATTGCTGCTAATACTAATATTTTATCAGCTAGTGGATCTAAAAATTTACCAAATGTTGTTACTTGATTATTTCTTCTTGCAAGATATCCATCTAATTTATCTGTTACAGATGCAATTATGAAAATTATATCTATTATTAAATATGTTAATGGTATTCCTAAAAAATCTTTTTCTATTCCCAAAAATGGAATTATAACCATAATTGGTACTAATATTATTCTAAATAAAGTTAATTTATTTGGTAAATTCATAATTCTTCCCCTTTGCTATTATATTTTATTTTAGCATTTCTATTGCTTTTTGTAATTGTGTATCTTCATTTCTATCAACATTTAAAATATTTGTAACTGTATCTGGTAGTTCTACTGTTTCATCTGGCTCTATTCCTATACCATTTATTTCTGTTTTATTAGGTGTTAAATATTTTTCTGTTGTGATTTTTAAGCCACTTCCATCTGGTAATGATAGCACTTCTTGTATTACACCTTTTCCATATGTTTTAGTTCCTACAATTTTTGCTTTTCCTAAATCTTTTAATGCTCCAGCAAGTATTTCTGATGAACTTGCTGTATTTTCATTTGTTAATATTACAACTGGAACATTTATAATAGGGTCATTTTTTGATTTTTCAACTTCTTCATTATTATTCTTATCTACTTCATATAATAAAACTGAATCTTTATCTGCAATATATCCTGCTATTTCTAATGCTTCATCTACAATTCCTCCACCATTATTTCTTAAATCTATAATTAGTGATGTTATTCCTTGTTTTTGTAATTCTTCATATTTTGCTTTAAAATCTTCAGCTGTTTGGTCATCAAATGATGTAAATGCTATATAACCTATATTATTTTCTAAAACTTCTCCTTCTACAGGGTTTACTTTGATATTTTCTCTTTGTATTTCAAAGTTTAAAGTTTCATTTCCTCTTAATATTTCTAATTTAACAGTTGTCCCTTCTTCTCCTTTTATGTCATTAGATATAGTTGAAAAATTATCTCCATTGCACTTAACTCCATCAACTGCTGTGATATAATCACCTGGAAGAATTCCTGCTTTTTCAGCTGGACTATTTTTTATTGGAGATAAGACTTGGATTTGATTTTTTTCTGTATTTTTTACCATATAAATTCCAATTCCTACAAAATTCCCCATTGTATCTTCCATATAGTCTTCCATTTCGTCTTTTGAAATATATTCAGTATATGGGTCATTTAATCCTTCAATATATCCTTTTATTGCTCCTTCTTTTAATTCTTCATCATTTACTTCTCCTAAATAATATTGATTTATTATCCTTTTATATTTTTCTAATGTATTTGCAATATCATTTTCATTAGATGTTGCAAACATACTAAAATTTGACATTCCTTTTCCATTAGAAAAATATTGGTACATTACTAAAGATGTTATTAAAAATGTTAAAAAAGCAACTAAAACTACAAGCATTATTACTTTATATGTTGTTGTTCTTTTTTTCTTTTGTGTCACTACTTTGTATCCATTATTATTTTCCAATTTTATATTCTTCCTTTCATTTGAAATCTGGTTTTATAATGTAATGGACGGATAACATCCGTCCTATAATTCTATAATCAATATATGTAATTTCATTTTTTATATTCTACATTATGGCAAATATGGTATTGGATTTACCCTATTATTATATGTTCCTGGACTTTGTCTTACTTCAAAATGTAAGTGTGGTCCTGTTGAATTTCCTGTACTACCAACATTCATTATTTGTTGTCCTCTTGATACATATTGTCCTTCTGATACTCTTAAAGAACCCATTTGACCATGTGCATATAGTGTATATACTCCGTTTGGATGTGCAATCATAACATGTACACCATAACTTGTTGTTTGAGATTTTGCAGTTACTACAACACCTTCTTGTACAGCATAAACTGGTTGTCCATTTATTCCTGCACATCCAAAATCTACTGCACCATGGTATTGTCCACTAGAATAATACAAATCTGTTGTAATTCTAGTATAACCACTTGGTACTGGATAAATAAATCCTGAATTACTTACTGCTCCTCCACCTGTTGAAGTTCCTCCACCTGAGTTTGATGAATTTCCTTTGTTTTTATTAGCATCTAATTGAGCTTGTATTTCTTTTTGTTTCCTTAAAATTTCAGCATCTAATGATTTATTTGCTTCTGCTAATTCATCAATTTGAGCTTGTATTTCTTGTTCATCTTGAGTTAACTCAGTTACTTTTTGATTTTTCTCACTTTTTGTTTGCTCTAATTGTGTAGTTATACTTTGTTTTTCTGCTTTTGAAGTATCTAATTCTTTTTTACTATTTTCTAAGTCTGTTTTTGCTTGTTCAATCTCTTCTTTTTGTTTTTGTATACTATCTAATAATTCTGCATCACTTGTTGCAAGTTCTGTTACTAAATAATAATTAGATATAAAATCTGTGATACTTTCTGAAGCTAATAATACATCTAAATATGATGTTTCTCCTTCTTCATAAGAAACAACAAGTCTTGCTTCTAACAATTCTTCTTGCTTATCATATTCTGCCTGTGCTTCATTTATTTTATTTTGTGATTCTTCTATTTTTGTATTTAGTTCTTCTATTTTTGTATTTAATTCACTAATTTGATTTTCATAATCTGTTATTTGGCTAGTAATATTTTCTACTTCCTCAACAGTTTTATTTTTTTCTGCTGTTACTTCATTTTTCTTTTGTTGATTTTCCTCTATTTTTCTTTCATTTTCTTCTTGTTGATTTTCTAATTCTTTAGTACTTGCTGCCATAGTTACTGGTATTTGTAATAAAAGTATTATTGCTATAACTATCCCCAATATTCTTAAAACTAATTTTTTCATAAGTTCCTCCTTAATTAATTTGTTGTATTTTGTGTTTCTTCATTTTGCGTTTCTTCTCCTTGTGTTGTTGGTACTATACCATTTGTTATATATGGCATAGGGTCTGTTACAACACCATTTAGTCTTACTTCAAAATGTGCATGTGCTCCTGTCGAATATCCTGTTGAACCAACTTTTAACACAACGGTTTCTCCTTTTTTTACTACATCTCCTACTTTTACCATTATTTCAGAGCCATGCGCATATAGTGTTTGTACTCCTCCTCCATGATCTATAATTACCATGTTACCATATGCTCCGTTGTATCCTGCTTTTACGACAATTCCATCATTAGCAGCTACAAAACTTGCACCCATTGGTGCCCCAATGTCAACACCTGTATGTAATTTGTATACTCCTGTTATAGGATGTGTTCTCATTCCATATTTTGAAGTAATTCTGGTATATCCTGGTACTGGCCATGCAAACACTCCTCCTATATATTGTGTATCTAATCCTTCTAATGCTAGTGCTAATATTTCATTATTAATTTCTTCAAATTGTCTGTTATATTCATCTATTTGTGTTTGAATATTTTTTTCTTCATCTGTTAATTTGTTTATAAAGTTTTGTCTAACTGATTTTGTGTTTTCTAATACTTTTGCTGTTTTTGTTTGATTTGCTTTAATTGTTGCAAGTTGTTGCTGAGTATCATCTAAATTCTTCTTTTCTTTGTCTATTTCATCTTTTTGTTCTTCCATATCATTAAGCAAATCTGTTTCATATCCTGCAAGTTCTGTTATTAGAAAATAGTTTGATAAGAAATCAGATATACTTCTTGAACTTAGTATTACATCTAAGTAATTTGTTTCTCCTGCTTCATACATTGCAACTAATCTTGTTTCTAGTATTTCTTGTTGTCTATTATATCTATCTTCTGCTTCTTTTAATCTTGCTCCTACTTCATCAATAGATGTTTGAAGTTCTTCTATTTGTGTATTTAATTCATCTAATTCACTTTGTGAATTTGCAATTCTTTCATCTAGTTTTTGTACTTGTTGCAGATTTTCACTTAACTCGTCTTGTACATCTTCTAATTGCCCTGTTGCTTCATTTATTTGATTTTGTAATTCTTCTTGCTGTGTATGTAAATCTGTCGTTTGATTATTAGTGCTATTGGTATTGCTTGTGTTTGTTTCATTATCTTCTGCATGCACATAAGAAAATATGCTAAAACTACAAATCACAAAAGCTAAAACAATACATAAAATCTTACGCATGGTTTCTCCTTTACACTTTTAAATATTTTCTCATAGAAATTACACTTCCTAAAGCTCCTATTCCTATTCCTAGTAACATATATACAAATATGATTGAATTAAACATATCTCCAAATGTTACTAAACTCATATTTATTACTTGCATAAATTCTGAACTAATCAATTTTTGAGCTATAATGTTATATGCAAATCCTACAATTGCAATTGATATTATACTTGCAAATACTCCTATTATCATACCTTCAACAATAAATGGCCATCTAATAAATCCATTTGTTGCTCCAACATATTTCATAATAGAAATTTCTTTTCTTCTTGCATGTACTGTAAGTTTTATTGTGTTTGCAATAATGAATATTGATATTACTACTAGCAATACTAAAATTACTCCAGTTACAATTTTTATTCCATTTGCTAGATTTATTAATGTTGTAACTGTTTCATCTTTACTTGTAATTTTCTTTATATTATCAAATGTTAATATTTGGTCTTGAACTTCCTGACTTTTTGTTAAATCTGTTAGTGTAACAACATATGATGCTGGGAATATGTTATTTTCTTCATATCCTTCTAATAAATCTTGTTTATCACCAAATCTATCTTTCATTTGTTGCAAAGCATCATCTTTTGAGACATATTCTACTGTGCTTACTCCATCTATTTGTCTTATCTTATCTCCTATTTCATCTATTTGTTCTTGTGTTGCATCATTATTTATAAATACTTGTACACCTTGAACAGATTCAACTTCTTCAACAAAGTGATTTATGTTTTCTCCTAATATTAAGAAAATCCCAAATATAATCATTGTTGCACACATTATCATAAGAGAAGCCCCTGTTGATTTTTTGTTTTTGAAAACATTAGCAAATCCTTCTCCAATTAAATATCCAAAAATATTATATTTCACAATCATACCCACCTTTTTTATCATCTCTTATTATTTCGCCTTTACGTATATGGATAACTCTTTTCTTCATTTTATCAACTATGTCTTTAGCATGTGTTGCAACTACTACTGTTGTTCCTCTCATATTGATATCATTTAATAAATTCATGATATCCCATGCTGTGTCTGGGTCTAAGTTTCCTGTAGGCTCATCTGCAATTAACATTGATGGATTGTTTACTAATGCTCTTGCAAGTGCCACTCTTTGTTGCTCTCCACCTGATAATTCATTAGGGTACATTTTTGCTTTTCCACTTAATCCAACTAGTGAAAGTACCATTGGAACTTGTCTTCTTATGTGTCTTGGTGTTGCTCTTACAATGTACATTGCATATGCTACATTATCATATACTGTTTTATCTGGCAAAAGTCTAAAGTCTTGGAAAACTACCCCCATACTTCTTCTTAAATATGGTATACGGTTTGGTTTTAAAAATGTTGTGTCTTTTCCATTTATGATTATTCTTCCTGATGTTGGTTCTTCTTCTTTTAATATTAATTTTATTAATGTTGATTTTCCACTTCCTGATGAACCTACTAGGAATGCAAATTCGCCTTTATCTATAACAAAATTAGCATTTTTTACTGCCTTAGTTCCTGTGTCATAAGTCTTTGTTACATTTCTAAATTCTATCATTTTTGTAACTCTCCTTACCTTTTGTTTTATAATTATTTTCGCATAATATTCTATTCTATCCTATAATATCAATAAAGTGACTTTTTTGCAATACTTTTTTAGCAAAAAAATGATAGAAAATGTTGGTTTTTTTACATTTTCTATCGCTTTTCTCGCTTTTTCTCTCTTTTTGAGAATTCACAAAAAATTCACAAATAATTAATTTTATTTTATGTTTTCTAGATATGAAATCTTTTTTCCTTTTGTTTTTGCATATTCAATTTCATTTTTTGTACTTTCTCCAATATATCCCTCAAAATTAATTACATAAATTTCATTTGACATATCTATTTTTTGTCTATGCATTTCATCTAACATTTTTTTAGTTTCTAATGTTATTTCTTCTTTTCTTATACTATTAAAAAAATTAGGTGTTAAAACTATGTTTCCTTCTAAAGTAAGTTTTTCTTGAACTTTCATAAATTCATCTTTAAATTTAATTGAACCACATAATGTTATTACATTCATTTTTATATTCTCCTTTGCGAATTGTAATTTGTAGGGATGATTATATAATAATAAATTACAGGTATTTCTTGAGCTACCTGTATACAATTATCTCTC